>NZ_JBSGZO010000023.1:0-44096 GCF_053611045.1 Streptomyces sp. NPDC054841
CACGCACACCGCGTGCCGGGGTTCGGCGCAGGGCGCCCGTCCGACGGGCGGTGTCGCCCGCCCGGCGCGGCGGTCAGGTCTCGGACCAGGAACGGAACTCCCGCAGGCCGTAGAGCAGCGGTGGCTCGGCGTGCCGCCGCGTGATCCGGCGGCAGGTGCCGAAGACGGTGACATGGTCACCCATCTTCTGGGTGAGAGCCACCGAGCAGTCCGTGACCGTGTGCGCGTCCCGCACCAGATGAGGTCCGGCCGCGTCCGGCCCGTACTCCCACGGGGTCATCTCGAACCGGCGCTGGTTACCGGAGGCGAACAGTTCGGCGACCTCCTGGGCTCCGCCGTGCAGCAGATTCAGCGCGAAGGTGCCGGATTCCATGATGGCTTCGAGCGTGGGGCTGCCGTCGCGCAGACAGACCAGCAACGTGGGCGGATCGAGGGACACGCTGCACACCGAGGAGCACGTCATACCGCGTGGCGTTCCCTCGCGGTCCGTGGCGGTGACCACACAGACCCCCGTGGGAAAGCCGCTCATCATCGTCCGGAAGCCGTCGGGGGTCGCTTCGGCGACCGCTTGTATGGAGGAATGAGTCATCGAGCACTGCTTCCTGTCTGTGCGGGAACCTCCGCGACCCGGACACGGGACTCCTCGTCGCCGAGGAGGTTCAGGAGGGGGCCGGTCATCGCCGTTGTCGTCAGCGCCATCACGACCAGCGCCAGGACCATCGGTGCTGTCAGGAGCCCCGCGCTGTAGCCGGCTTGCAGCACGATCAGCTCGGTGAGACCGCGGGTGTTCATGAGCACAGCGACCTGCTGCGCCGTACGGCGGGACTCGCCGGCGAGCCGCGCCCCGAAGTAGCCCCCGAGACCCTTGCCCGCGCAGCCGAGCAGCACCGCCACGGCGATCAGCCCCCAGGGGGCCGAGGAGAACACTCCGTTGAGCACCGTGATGCCGGTGACCACCATGAAAGCGGGGACCAGTGCGCGGCCCGCCCGGGAGACACGGGACACCGCCCGCGCCCACGGGGCGTTCTCGTCCCCCGGGATCGACAGACCCACCAGGGCGGCGCCCAGGATCGCCGTCATCCCGAGGTGTTCCATGGCCAGGGCCACGCCGAGGGCCGCCGCACCGAGCAGCGCCGCCGCGGTCCTCGGCAGCGTCGCACACAAGCCCTGGGCGGTCCGGGTCCGCAGCCCGTACCGGATGGCGAGCGCGCACAGCGCGCCGACGACGAGCGCCCGGGCCGAGTCCAGTGTTCCCGCGAGACTCCCGGACCCGGCCCCGATCGCGGCGGTGAGCAGCAGCCAGCCCACCCCGTCGATGACGATGGCCGCGGCCAGCGCCAGCCGGCCCGCGGCCGATTCGCTCATTCCCCGGTCCGTCAGGATCCTGGCCATCACCGGCACCGCCGTGATGGACATCGCGACGGCGACCATCAGGAGGAAGGCCGGCAGCGGGGCGCTCCCGCGCGCCGTGGAGTCATCGGTGAGCAGTACCCAGCCGGCCAGCAGAAGGCCGGACAGCAGTGGTGGGACCAGGGCCCCCACGGACACCCAGACCGTGCTGCGGCGCGGGGGCCGGGCCGGCCCGATCCGTAGTTTGTGGGCCAGCCCGACGAGGAAGAGCACCAGCCCGGCCTGGGCGATGAGTTTGAGGACGTGGAGCACGGACCGCGGCAGCAGGGCGTCGAAGGTGTCCTGACCGAGGAGGCTGATCGCGGCGGGCCCGGACAGCAGGCCCAGTGTGATCTCCCCGATCACTGCGGGCTGGCGCAGCCGGACGGCAATTCTCCTTCCCACGACGGAAATCAGCAGAACTGCGGCGAGTGCGGTCGCCACATGCGCGCTGCGCGCCAAGAAGTCGAAGACGTCCATATTTGAGCGGTCCTTAACGGTCTCTTTTCGGTCAGCCCAGCTGGGAGAAGTAGTCGTACGCCTTGGGCAGCACCTCGGTGAGCCGCCTGGTCTTCTCGCGGATCTCGGCGAACTCGCGCTGCGCCGCCGTGCTGTCGGACAGCCGGAGCGCGGGCGACGGCTTCAGTTCGATGCCGCCCATGCCCAGCAGGATGCACATGTACGAGTACGGCGGCAGGCCGTGGTAGTAGGGGAAGACGGATTCGGAGTCGGGCAGCTGGGTCTTCCACTTCTCGATGCGCTCGGCGAGCGCATCGGGAATCTTCCGGGTCTTGGTGTCGCGCCAGTACTGGGTGTCCGACCGCTTCGCCGCGACGTAATGCAGCACCAGGAACTCCCGTACGCCATCCATGACATGGGAGATGGCCTCGTTGTAGAGATCGCGGTGGGTGCTGTTCCAGTCCTCGCCGGGGAAGTGCTTGACGAGCTGCTCGATGGCGTGGTGGATGAAGAAGATGCCGGTCGACTCCAGCGGCTCCACGAACCCGCTGGAGAGGCCGATGGCCACGCAGTTCTTGACCCAGGAATTCCGGCTGCGGCCGATGCGCATACGAATGTGGTTGGCCTCCACATCCGCAGCCGCCGGGCCGACGAATTCACGCAGTGTGCGTTCGGCGTCCTCGGGCGAGAGGTAGTCCTTCGCGTAGACGTATCCGGTGCCGACCCGGCCAAGCAGCGGGATCGTCCAGATCCAGCCCGCGTCCTGGGCGGTGGCGGTGGTGCACGGCAGGATGCCGCGGCGCTCCATGTCCATGGGTACCTGAAGGGCCACCGCGCTGTCGTTCGGCAGGGTGTCCTGGTAGGAGATGAAGGGCTCCTCCAACGCCTTGTTCAGCAGCAGCCCGCGGAAACCGGTGCAGTCGATGAACAGGTCGCCGGTGAGGTCGCCGTGCTCGCGGGTGTTGAGCTTGGTGATCCAGCCGCGCTCGTCCAGCTCGACGTTCTGGACGTCGTCCACGATGCGCTTGACGCCCCGGTCCACCGAATACGTGGTCAGGTACTTGGCGAGCAGCGCGGCCTCGAACTGATAGGCGTACGGGAACTGTGTCTTGCCCTGGTGCTCGGACATCGTCAGGCCCTGCATCTCGTCCGCGCCCTCGTCGAAGGGCTGGTCGAGCAGGGTGCCGTCGTTGCGCCGCGGGCTCAGCTGGGCGTCGATGACCGAGGCCATGACGAAGCAGTCCTTGTCGAACCGCTCCGTCGGACCTTCCTGGAGCCACCAGTCGGTCAGAGGGAAGCCGTTGACCGACCGCATCTGCTCGAAGGGGTGGTAGAAGTAGTGCCCCTGCTCGCGCCAGTTCTCGAACCGGACGGCGAGTTTGTAGGTGGCGTTGCACGCCGGCATCCAGTCCTTCTCCTTGAGTCCCAGGAACTCGAAGAAGTGTCGGATATCGCTGAAGGTGGCTTCGCCGACGCCGACCGTGCCGACGTTCCCGGACTCCACCAGCGTGATGTCTATTCGGTCTCCGAATGCGGCCTTGAAATAGGAGGCCGTCATCCATCCAGCTGTTCCGCCGCCCACGATCACAACTTTGTTGAGCACAGGTGACTCCTGTTCGGTTGCTGCACGATTTCCGGTGCCCTGAAGGGGCGCCATAAAGGGGAGAGTTCGCCATGCACCGATGACTCCCACCCGTGGACGAATCCGTCGGGGTGGCGCCACCAAAGAATGATCCTAGGCAGCTTGGAAGTAGCCGGCCAGATCATTAAGCATTGAATGAAAATCGCAGGTGAGGATGATGGGCGGGCAGGTGGGGGGTGCCTGCGCGGAGTTCGGCGCCGTGTCATTGGCCTGAATGCGACGGTGGTCGCGTCCGGGGGGAGGAGGGAGGCGTTCAGCAGGCGGAACAGTCGACTCGTGAGCCGGGTCGGCGTCAAGTCCCGTGAGTGGACGTCCCGGTGATGGTGTGCCCGCGTGTTCGCCGGCCTTCGTCTTCCTCGTGGTCGTACCGGACGGCGCCCTTGGATTTGAAGATCATTGGCCTGCTTCTTGATGGACGTAGTCAGAGCAGCCTGTTAGCGTGTTGATCACCTCGGTGCTTTTCTGCGGGCACGAGTACGAAGGTGCAGGTCGCGAGCGGGGGGATCGTGGATATTGAATTAAGGCATGCCAAGATAGTGGCAACGGTAGAGCGGGTCGGCAGTATTTCCAAGGCTGCTGTTGAGCTCGGTGTCCCCCAGTCGAGCCTTACTGCGCAAGTGCGCAGAATTGAAAAGGCGGTTGGCGGCGAATTGTTCGTCCGCTCCCGTTCCGGGGTCACTGCGACGCCCCTGGGAGAACGACTGATCCCCATGCTGGCCGAGCTCGTCGAGAGCGCGGACATGGTGGTCGCCGAAGCGGCCGCGCACGCCTCGGACGTATTCCGGTTCGGCAACACCGAGTGGACTCCGCCGTCACTGCACAATGCACTCCAGTCAGCGCTGTCCCCCGCGGAGATGCGGACCGAGACGCTCACCCCCGCCGCGGCGCTCGACGCGGTCCGCCGTGGTGCGCTCACCGCCACACTCGTCCCGAGCACGGCCTTCGGTGAGCCGGTCGACACCCCCGAACTGGCGTTGTCCCGAACGGTCGTGGTGCGCGAGCCGATCTGGCTGGCGCTGCCCAAAGGCCATCCGCTGTCCGAGCGGACCACCATCGACGCGTCCCATCTCGCCTCGCTGAACTGGGTGCGTCACGCGGTGGACCACTGGTTCCATCACGTCGAGAAGCACCTGTTCGCCAAGCTCGTCCACGACGACCACGAGGTCCTGCACAACGTTGTCAGCCACCACGAGGCGATGAGCTGGGTACGGGATGCCGACGCGGCGGCGCTGACCACGCCGACCGGTGGCACCCGAGATGTGAGTCTGGTGCCGATCTCCGGGACGGAGAGCGTCGAGATGCTCATGGTGTGGCGCAGCGGCTCCGTCGCCCGGGACGTACTGCGCCGGCTGGTGAGGGCGCTTCGCGAATATTACTGTGAATACGCCCGAACGATCCCCCGTTACTGGTCCTGGATCCTGGAACACCCGGGCGAGTTCACCGAGTTGAAGCGCTTCATGTCGGCGCCGGCCGGTTCCTAGGGCCGCGCCGGACAGGCCCCTGGGACGGTGCCGGACGGGCCGCTGGGACGGCGCGCCGGTCAGTCGCCGGGACAGCGCCGGTCAGTCCCTGGTCAGTGCCGGTCAGTCCCTGGTCAGTCTCCCATCAGCCCGCTGTCAGGGCCGTCCGCCAGCATCTACCGCATGACTACTGCGAATCAGGTGGACGCCGAAAGCCGCGCCACGATCAAGGAAATCATCTGCGACATCCTCGAGATCGACGCGGACGAGATGACCGACACCAGCCGCTTCAAGGAGGACCACGAGGCGGACTCGATGGGGGCCATCGAGATCCTCTCGCAGCTCGAGCGCGCCTTCGGAGTCGACATCGATCAGGCCGAACTGGCCCGGATGGTCAATCTCGAAGGCGTCATCACCGTGGTGAACGACGCCGTGGCGGCGAAGGCGACCCAGTCCAAGTAGACATCGGGACCGACTGACTGGAGCGCGTGGTGGACAACAACGATCAGCCGGCGCGGCGAGTGGTGATCACCGGGCTGGGGACGGTCACCAGCATCGGGCTCGGCGTACCGGCCTTCCTGGACGGACTGCGGGCCGGACGCAGCGGGGTGAAGCCGATCACCGCCTTCGACACGACGGGCTTCGCACACGCCAACGGATGCGAGGTGACCGACTTCGACCCCACGGAGTGGATTCACCGCATCGACCCGGCGGAGCTGGGGCGGGCCACCCAGTTCTCGGTCGCCGCGGCCAACATGGCCGTGACGGACGCGGGCATGCCCTTGGAGGAGCTCAGGCGCCGCAGGGCTCTGGTCTCGGTCGGTACCACCGACGCGGAGTCCCGCGACCTCGACGCGCTCATGGGCAGGCAACTGCAGGACGGCCCGGAGCAGTGGGAACCCGGCGTGGCACGCCGGGCCCAGGCCGGGCGGCTGTCCACCGGCATCGTCCGTGAGCTCGGGCTCGTGGACGTCGAGGCGGTCACCATCCCCACCGCCTGCGCCGCCGGCAACTACGCGATCGGCAGCGGCTTCGACGCGATCCGCGAGGGTGATGTCGAGGTCGCGCTGTGCGGTGGGGCGGACGCGGTGTGCCGCAAGACGTTCACCGGGTTCTACCGGCTCGGCACGATCGCTCCGGAGGTCTGCCAGCCCTTCGACACCGACCGCAAGGGGATCCTGACCGGTGAAGGCGCCGGAATCCTGATGATGGAGAGCCTGGAGTCGGCGCTGGCCCGCGGCGCCCGCATCTACGCCGAGGTCCTCGGATACGGTCTGAACTGCGATGCGCACCATCCGGTCGCACCCGACCGGGACAGCCTCGCGCGGTGCATGGAAGTGGCGCACCGCAACGCCGGGCTGAAGCCCGAGGACGTCGACTTCATCTCCGCACACGGCACCGGCACCCGTGCCAACGACGTGACCGAGGCCGGCGCCATCCGCCAGGTCTTCGACGCGCCCCCGCCGACCATCTCCATCAAGTCCATGATCGGGCACGCCATGGGGGCGGCGAGCGCGCTCGCCTCGGCCGCCTGCGCACTGGCCATCACCGAGGGCTTCATCCCGCCGACGATCAACCACCGGGAGACCGACCCGGAGTGCGGTCTGGACTGTGTGCCCAACGAAGCAAGGCCCGCCGAACTGAACGTGGTCCAGAACAACGCGCTCGCGTTCGCGGGCAACAACGCCGTGCTGATCCTCGGCCGGTACCGGGAGGCTGAGTGATGTCCGAACTGGTCTTCTCCGCCTGGTCGGCGGTCTCCCCGTTCGGCGTCGGCAGTGCCTCGTTCAGCGAGGGGATCAACGCCCGGCGCAGCGCGATCGGCAAGCTCGATCCCGAGGCGTACCCGGGTCCGTTCGGCGAAGGCGGCCTCGTGCCGGACTTCTCCGCCGCCGAGCACGTCGGCAGGAAGGGCACCCGGACGATGGACCGGGTGACCGCGATCGCCGTCGCCGCGGTCGGCCGGCTGCTGGACGCCTGCGGTCCCGGACTGACCGCCAGGCCGGAGCAGATCGGCCTGGTCCTCGGCACCGGGTCGGGCAGTGTCCAGAGCATCATGGACTTCACCCGGGACTCCCTCGAAGGGGAGCGTCCGTACCACGTCGACCCGGCCCGCTTCCCGAACACGGTGATGAACCGGGCAGCCGGCCAGAGCGCCATCTGGCACGGCATCAAGGGCCCCAACACCACGATCGCAGGCGGCTGGCTGACCGGCCTGCTGGCACTGAGCTACGCCGCGCGACTGCACCGCGGCGGACACTGCGCCCGCGTGCTGTGCGGCGCGGCCGAGGAGTACTCCACGCAGCGCGCCTGGCTGGAGTGGCACGGCCGCGCCGGCGAGGACCGCCGGTCACCGCTCGGTGAGGGCGGTGCCGTCTTCCTGCTGGAGACCGCCGAGGACGCGAGCGCCGCCGGACGCGGCCCCCTGGCCAGGTTGCTCACGACCCGCTTCAGGGCGTACAGCGACCAGGAGGGTGACCGCAACGGTGCCCGTGAGGCGCTCGCCGAATGCGTGCGCGGCGCGCTGCGAACCGCGGGCGTACGGGCCGAGGACGTCCGCCTGGTGGCCCCGCTCGGCGGCGGCGAGCTCGCCGCGCCGGAGGAGTACGGGATCACCGACGCGCTCGGCACGGCGCGGCCGGAGTGGATCCGCTGCCGCCCGCTGCTCGGCGACACCTCCGCGGCCGCCACGAGCCTGCAGCTGGCGGCGGTGCTCGCGGCAGCGGGCGACGGTGGGCTCGGCCCCGGCGAAGCGGCACTGGTCACCGGCATCGAGCGGGACGGCACGGTCGGTTGTGCGGTGCTAGGCGGCAGCGGGCGCCAGTCGATCCAGCGAGGAGAGGACAGGCATGTCCACAACTGACCGGCGCTGCGCGCTGGTGACCGGAGGCTCCCGGGGGATCGGCCGCCATGTGGTGACCCGGCTCGCCCAGGACGGTTACGACGTGGCTTTCTGCTACCAGTCGAACAAGGAGGCCGCCGACGGCGTGGCCGAGGAGGCCGCCGACGCCGGGGCGCGCGTGTACACGGCCCGGGTGGACGTCTCCGATCACGAGGCCGTGCGCGCGTTCGTACGCGACAGCGAGAAGGAGATCGGCCCCCTGAGCACGGTGGTCTCCTGCGCGGGCATCGTCCGGGACAACCCGCTGGTGATGCTGTCGGCTCAGGACTGGGACGCGGTGCTGCGGACCAACCTCGACGGCACGTACAACCTCTGCAAGGCCGCCGTCTTCGCGATGATGAAGCGCCGGGCCGGCTCCGTGGTCACGATGTCCTCGGTCGCCGGGGTGTACGGCAACGCCACACAGACCAACTACTCGGCGACCAAGGCCGGGATCATCGGGTTCACCAAGGCGCTGGCCAAGGAGTCCGGGCGCTACGGCATCCGCGCCAACGCCGTCGCGCCGGGTTTCATCGAGACCGACATGACCGACGGGCTCGCCGCCGAGTACGTGAAGAAGATGACCGAGCGGATCCCGCTGGGCCGGTTCGGCCGCCCCGAGGAGGTCGCGGACCTGGTGTCGTTCCTCGCCTCCGACCGGGCCCAATACATCACCGGCCAGGTCTTCGGAATCGACGGCGGACTCGTCGTCTGAGTCGTCCCGTCCCTCGACAGAAATGGGGTGTCGACATGCCCAAGAACAGGACACCGCGGTTCTACTTCTCCCTGCGCAGCCCGTATTCCTGGCTCGGCTACCAGCAGTTGATGTCCAGCCACCCGGAGCTGGCCGACGAACTGGAGTGGATCCCGTTCTTCGAGCCCGACCCACTGAGCGCACGGCTGCTCACCGAGCACGGCGGGACGTTCCCGTACTCGGAGATGTCCCGCGCGAAGCACCTGTACGTCCTTCAGGACGTCGGCCGGATCGCCAAGGCCCGGGGTCTCACGGTCACCTGGCCCGTGGACCGGGACCCGGTGTGGGAGGTGCCGCACCTGGGATACCTGGTCGCCGCACGCGAGGGACGGGGGCACGACTACATCGCCGCCGTCTACCGCGCCCGGTTCACGGAGGGCCGCGACATCTGCGACCGGCAGACCATCGCCGAGATCGGCGCCGGGCTCGGCATCGACCAGCGGCTGATCGCCGGCGCGAGCGACAATCCCGAGCTGCGTGCCGAAGGCATCCGGATCCTGCTGGAGATCTGCAAGGACGGGGTCTTCGGCGTTCCCTTCTTCGTGCACGGCTTCACCCGTTTCTGGGGGATCGACCGGTTCGACGACTTCGTCGAACACCTGCGGACCAAAGCACGGCCCGCGACGTCCGTACCGGAGCCGCTCGTCGGTGCCGTGGCCCTGGGCCGCTCGGCCGACGACGGCCACGCGGGCGGCTGCGGCTGACCTCCGGGGGAGGGATGACGTACTCATGAACGTACTCGACGACATTCTTGACGGAGTGAACGCCGATCTGGCCGTGCGCCGACGAGACGTGTCCGTCGCCGAGTTGGAGGACCGCGTGGCGGCGGCCGGGCCCGCACCGGACTGTGCCGTGCTGCTGCGCGGCGGCGGGCGCGCACAGGTGATCGCGGAGGTGAAGCGGGCAAGCCCGTCCAGAGGACCGCTGGCCGAGATCGGTGACCCGGCGGAACTGGCGGCCTGCTACGAGGCGGGCGGCGCGTCCGCCGTCAGCGTCCTGACCGAACGGCGCCGCTTCGGCGGCTGTCTGGCGGACCTGGACGCGGTACGTGCCCGGGTCGGCATTCCCGTACTGCGCAAGGACTTCATCGTCGGGCCGTACCAGCTGTGGGAGGCGCGGGCGCACGGGGCCGACCTCGCGCTGCTGATCGTCGCGGCGCTGGAGCAGCCACTGCTGGCCGACCTCGTCGCCCTGTCCGCGGAGATCGGCCTGACACCGCTGGTGGAGGTGCACGACGAGCGGGAGGCGGAGCGGGCGGTGGCCGCCGGCGCGAAGGTGATCGGTGTGAACGCGCGGGACCTGCGGACACTCGAGGTGGACCGCGGGACCTTCGCACGCATCGCGCCGCGTCTTCCGCGGGACGTCGTGAAGATCGCCGAATCAGGGGTCCGGGGGCCGCGGGACGTGGCGGAGTACGCCGCCCACGGAGCGGACGCCGTGCTGGTGGGCGAGTCGCTGGTCACCGGCGGCCGTCCCCGCGACGCCGTCCGCGCCCTGGTGGCGGCCGGCCGGCGGATCGCGGCCGGCTGAGGGCGCCACTGGTGCGGCTGCGACCGGCTCAGCCATTCCCGGCGCGCTTGGCGGTCACGGCCGCCCACCGCTCCAGAACGGCTGCCGCCGCACCCGAGTCGACCGACTCGGCGGCCCGTTCCACCCCCGCCGCCAGCCTGTCCGTGATGGGCAGGTCGCGGGGTTCGAGCGCCGCGAATCCGGCCGCGGCCGACAGCAGCACCGCGTCCCGCACCGGCCCGCGCGCCCCCGACAGGACCTCGCGGGCCACTCGCGCGTTGTGGGCCCGGTCGCCTCCGCGCAACGCGCCGGGGTCCGCGTGGCCGATGCCGATGTCACGCGGGTCGAAGACCTCGCAGCGCACCTGCGAGCCGTTGACCGACCAGACCGTGGAGGTGGTGGTGACCGTCAGCTCGTCCATGCCGTCGTCGCCGCGGAAGACCAGGGCCGACACCCCCCTGCGGGCCAGCACCCCGGCAAGCACCGGGGCCAGGCGCCGGTCCGCGACGCCCACCGCCTGGGCCGCGGGAGATGCGGGATTGGCCAGCGGCCCCAGCGCGTTGAAGACCGTACGGATTCCCAGCTCGCGGCGCGGCCCGGCCGCGTGCCGCATCGCCGGGTGGAACAGCGGGGCGAAGCAGAACGTGATGCCGGTCTCCTCAGCCACGTCCGCGACCTCGGCCGGTGGGAGGTCCAGCGCCACCCCCAACTCCTCCAGCACATCGGCCGATCCGCAGTCGGAGGAGGCGGAGCGGTTGCCGTGCTTGACCACCCGGGCCCCGCCCCCGGCCGCGACGACGGCCGACATCGTGGAGATGTTGACGCTGTTCGAACCGTCGCCGCCGGTGCCGACGATGTCCAGCGCGGGACCGGGGACGTCGAGGGGCACGGCGTGCCGGTACATGGCGCGCACCAGACCCTCGATCTCGTCGACGGTCTCTCCCTTGGCGCGCAGCGCCACCAGCAGTCCGGACAGCCGGACCGGCCCCGCGTCGCCCGACATCACCTGATCCATGGCCCAGGCGGTGTCCTGTGCGGACAGATCCCTGCGATCCAGCAGTGCGTTCAGTATGTCCGGCCAGGTCCGACCCTGAAGTTCGGCGGTCACGGGAATTCTCCTTGAACGGCGTCAGAGAAGCGGAATCAGAAGAAGCGGAATCAGAGGAAACGGAATCAGGAAGCGGATTCGGAGAACGGCGCCGGAAGCGGTCCTCGTCGCCTCGCCCAGTCTGCGACCGGTCGCAAACGATCCGCCAGACCATTACCCGCACAGAAATACAGTCCACTTCGGCAGTCCGAGAGGGGGAGGGCCGTGGCCCTGCACATGGCGGTCGAGGTGATCAGGGATTCGAAGAATTCCCTGACCTCACAGATCCAGCGGTCCATCAAGAGGGAGATATCCGAAGGAGTTCTGCAACCGGGCACCCGTCTGCCCTCCAGCCGCCGGCTCGCCGATGATCTCGAGGTCTCGCGCAGCGTGGTGGTGGAGGCGTACGGCCAGCTCGTCGCGGAGGGCTATCTGGAGGCGACACGCGGCGCGGGTACCCGGGTGGTACCGCATCTGAGCGCCGAGCCCGTCGTCCCGGCCCTGCTGGACGAGGGCCAGGTGCCCGCCGCCCGCTGGGACCTGCGCACGGGAGGCCGCAACATCCCGGCCTTCCCGCGCCGGGAGTGGCTCAGCTGCTACGAGCGCGTCCTGCACTCGGCCGTGCCCGCGGACCACGACTACCCGCCGCTGGCCGGAGCGGTCCGGCTGCGGGCCGAACTCGCCCGCTACCTCGGCCGGTTGCGCGGCATCCGGACCACCGCCGAGCAGATCATGGTGGTGGCGGGCTTCGCCCAGGCCCTGGGCCTGCTCTGCGCCGTCCTGCCGGATGCGGGTGTCGACGCCCTCGGCATCGAGGACCCGGGCCATCCGGGACAGCGGCAGTTCATCCACGAGAGCGGACTGCGGTCCGTACCGATCCCGGTCGACGAGGAGGGGATCGACGTCGAGGCGCTGGCGGCGTCCCAGGTGCGCGCCGTCCTCGTCACCCCCGCCCATCAGTTCCCCACCGGCGTCACCCTCTCCCCCCGGCGCCGGGAGGCGCTGGCCCGCTGGGCACACGACGTCGACGGCTGGGTGATCGAGGACGACTACGACGGCGGCCTCTGGTACGAACGCGGCACCCGTCCACTGGCCCTGCAGCGTGTCGCCCCCGAGCACGTCGTCTACGCGGGCACCGCCAGCAAGGCCCTCGCCCCCGGACTGCGCCTCGGCTGGCTGGCCGCTCCCGCGGGCATGCTCGACCGGCTGCTGCGCGCCCGGGCCCGGCACGACCTGGGCACCGACAACCTCACCCAGCTGGCCTTCGCCGAACTGCTGCGCAGCGGACTGTTCGACCGGCATCTGCGCCGACTGAACTCCCAGTGCCGCAGCCGCCGCGACGCGCTGGAGGAAGCCGTCCGCCGGCATCTGCCCGGCGCCGTGGTCCTCGGCCAGGCGGCGGGACTGCACGCGTACGTACGGCTGCCCCGGCACACCGACGAATCGGCCCTGGTGGCCGGGGCACTGCGCCGCTCGGTCCTGGTGCGCGGCGGTGCGGCGTTCCAGGCCCGGCCGCGATGGGACGCGCCCGCCCTGGTCGTCGGCCATGCGCACCTGCCGCGCTCGGCGGTGGCCGAAGCTATCCGCGAGGTGGGATCCGTACCGCGCCGGTGAGCTGGTGCCGTGGCCGGAAAGGTTTGCCGGCTCGCGTCGCCCTGCACGGCACTCCCCCAGCTACCGCTGGGAGGTACCCCCACGCTGCGTTGTCGCGTCACCCAAGTACGTCCAGTACGAGGGCGATGCTCCGCCTTGCGATGCGTCCCCTCGGCCCTCCGGGCCTGGGGAGACCCCATGCACCGGACGCCGCGAGCTTCCCGGCAAACCTTTCCGGCCTCGGCACTAGGGCACCGGAGCGTCGCTCGTCGTCAGGAAGTTCTCCAGCATCGTCAGCCCGCCGGTGGTCATGATGCTCTCGGGGTGGAACTGCACGCCCTCGACGGGCAGTGTGCGGTGGCGCAGACCCATCACATAGCCGTGGTCGATGGCGACGGCCGTGGTCTCCAGCTCGTCCGGGAGCGGGGCGGAGACGACCAGGGAGTGGTACCGGGTGGCTTCCAGGGTGTTGCCCAGGCCCTGGAAGATGCCGCGTCCGTCGTGCCGCACCGTGCTGGTCCGCCCGTGCATCACCTGGCCGGCCACCTCGATGCCGCCGCCGTACGCAAGGGCGATGGCCTGGTGCCCCAGACAGACACCGAGCAGCGGAACCCGCCCGGCGAAACGGTGCACCAGCTCGACATGGCCGGACTCGGCGGGGTGGCCGGGTCCCGGCCCGAGCACCACCGCGTCGGGCCCGGAGGCGGCCAGCTCGTCGGGGGAGCGGGTCAGCGACCGTACGACCTCGGTCCGTGCCCCGAGCGTGCGCAGATACTGGTCGATGATGTGGACGAAGCTGTCGTACGCGTCGATCACCAGGACCTTCATGCCCCGTACGCCTTCCGGGCCTCCCACTTCCGCGCCCCTCCCGTACCGCATGTCGTCCGTGCCCTTCACGGCAGCAACTCCTCACCGGTGAGCGCCCAATAGGCCGCCCCCATCTTGGCCAGCGTCTCCCGCCATTCGGCCGCGGGCTCCGACTGCGCGACGATGCCTGCCGAGCTCTGGGTGGAGTACGTGCTCCCGTCGTACTCGATCGTGCGGATGCACAGGGCCAGTTCGCTCCAGCCGCGTACGTCCACCAGGCCCACCGCGCCCGCGTAACTGCCGCGCCGCTCCCGCTCCAGTCCGTCGATGATCTCCATGGCACGCACCTTGGGCGCACCGGTCATGGTCCCGGCGGGGAAGGTGGCGCGTACCGCCTGCCAGGTGTCCACGCCGTCCTCCAGCCGCCCGGACACCGTCGAGACCAGATGGAACACGTGGGAGAAGCTCTCCACGGCCATCAGCCGGTCCACCGGCTGGGTGCTGGGCCGGCTCACCCGGCCGATGTCGTTGCGGCACAGGTCGACCAGCATGACGTGCTCGGCCTGTTCCTTCGTGCTCTGCTGCATCTCCTTGACGCGCCGCTGGTTCTCCTCCTCGTCCGGGCCGCGGCGCGCGGTGCCCGCGATGGGGCGCATCACGATCTCGTCGCCCTCGATCCGGAAGAACAGCTCGGGGCTCGCACCGATCAGCGTGCTGCCCGCACGCGGCATCAGATACATATGGGGCGAGGGGTTGCGGGCGCGAAGCCGTCGGTAGACCTCGATGGGCGTCAGGGCGGAGCGCACATCGATGCGATGGCCGATCTGGATCTGGTAGATGTCCCCGACCCGGATGTGCTCAAGGCAGCGGCCCGCCCAGTCCAGGAACGTCTCGCGGTGCACGCTGTCGTGTACGGACAGGGGCGCGGGTGCCTCGGGAACCCCGGGGCGAGGACCGCCCGTCCCGTTCCGCGCCGCCTCCCGCGCCAGTGCCGCGACATCCGGTGCCGTCGCCCGTCCGGGGAACGCGGCGCTCTCGGCGCGCAGCAGGCGCACCTCTCGCCCCTCTCCTGACGGGCGGTCGTACCACACGGTGTCCCGGAACAGGGTGAGGGTGATGTCCGGGCCGTGGGGTGCCTTGGTACGGGCCGGCAGGCGCTCCATGTGCCAGGCGGACTCGTACGCGAACGAGGCGAGGAAGCCGAAGGCGTACGACGTCGACGGGATGCCGGTGTCCACGGCGAACAGCCGCTGCGCCCGCCCCAACAGGTCCCAGACCTGATCGGGGCCGGTGAAACGCATGCGGTGCGGGGCACCGGAGAGGGGGTGCTCCCTGGTCAGCGCGAGCTCCTCGGCAGCCGCGGCCAGGGCCGCCACGAGGGCGGGCTCACCGTCCATGTCGACGTACCCGTCGAACACCCGGATCTCGGCCAGCCGGCCGGCACCGACGACGGCCGAGTGGCGGCCCGGGTCCGCGCCGTCCGCGTTCTCGAAGAGGAAGACCTCCTCGTCCCGCAGGACGTCCCGCAGGCGGGCGTACAGGTCGAGCGGATCGTGGGGCGGCAGCCCGGCGGCGGTGACCCGCACACTGATCGGTGTCGCTCCCGGCATGGTGAACTCCCTGTGAATTGTGCGCGATCGGAATATCTGTCGCGACAGGCCTTTGCCGCTCTGCCGATGTCAGGAAAACAGCGGCCCTCGAACCGGGCCAGACCAATTGCAGGGCCTTGATGCGGACCACTGAGGGATCGCTTGACCGGGACGTGGCGGGTGGATTGGGCTGGTGCGAGTTCCCATCCGTCCTCCCGCGAGGCAGCGACGAACGACAGAAACTGGAGACCCGAAGTGGAGAATTCTCCGAGCGACTCCTGGCGTGCGTTTCCCGCCGCCCAGCAACCGGACTGGCCCGACGAAGCGGAACTGCGTGCCGTGACCGCGGGGCTGGCCGCGGCGCCACCTCTGGTATTCGCCGCCGAATGCGATCTGCTGCGCCGGAGGCTGGCCGTGGTCGCCCGCGGCGAAGCCATCCTGCTCCACGGCGGCGACTGCGCGGAGACCTTCGGGCAGGTGACCGCCGAGACGATACGCGGAAAGCTCAGGACACTCCTGCAGATGGCGGTCGTGCTCACCCACGCCGCCGCACTGCCGGTCGTCAAGCTCGGCCGGATGGCGGGGCAGTACGCCAAGCCCCGCTCCAGCCCGGTCGAGGACCGGGACGGTCTCGTTCTGCCGTCCTACCGCGGCGATGCGGTGAACGGCCTGGAGTTCACCGCCGAGTCCCGGCGCCCCGACCCGCGGCGGATGCGGCGGATGTACGAGGCGTCGGCGATGACGCTCAACCTCGTGCGCGCCCTCACCACCGGCGGCTTCGCCGATCTGCGCCAACTGCACGCCTGGAACCAGGGGTTCGTGGCCGGTTCCCGGGCCGGTGCGCGCTACGAGAAGCTGGTGGACGACATCGGCCGCAGCCTGGCCTTCATGCAGGCGTGCGGAGTCGACACCGCGGAGCTGGGCAGCGCGGAGTTCTTCGTCGGGCACGAAGGACTGCTGCTCGACTACGAGGCGGCGCTGACCCGCGCCGAAGTCGGCTCCGGCCGGTCCTACGCCACCAGCGGACACCTGCTGTGGATCGGTGAGCGGACCCGGGACCTGGACGGCGCGCACGTCGAGTACTTCTCACGCATCCATAACCCGATCGCGGTCAAGCTCGGCCCGTCCGCGAACCCCGACACGGTCCTCGGTCTCATCGACCGGCTGGACCCGGAACGGGAGCCGGGCCGGCTGACCTTCGTGGTGCGCGCGGGGGCCGAGCGGGTCCGTGACGTCCTCCCCACGCTCGTGGAGAAGGTGATCGCGGAAGGTGCCCAGGTCTGCTGGGTCAGCGACCCGATGCACGGCAACACCATCACCGCCCCCAGCGGTCACAAGACGCGCCGGTTCGACGCGATCCTCGACGAGGTCCGCGGCTTCGTGGAGGTCCACCAGGCGCTGGGGACCCATCCCGGCGGAGTCCATGTCGAGCTCACGGGCGACGACGTCACCGAGTGTGTCGGAGGAGGCAACGCGGTCCTCGCCGAAGAGCTGCACCACCGCTACGAGACGGCCTGCGACCCGCGGCTCAATCACGCCCAGTCGCTCGATCTCGCCTTCCTGCTGGCCGAGATGTACCGCGATCGGCCCCCAGGCGGCGGGCAGCGGCGGAAAATGCCGCCGAGCTGGCCGTGAGGGAGCGATCACCCGATGTCATCAGGGGTCGTCAAACGCGCCTGCCCGCGAGGCATACCGCTCCGGTATAGGTCGCCCTGACGATCTGGTATAGCCGATCGGACGCGAATGTGGACGAGGCTGGACCCAGCACACGTCTGTGCAAGGTGAACAAGAACATGGGGGCCAGTAGCCGTATGCACATTCAACTTCTAGGTGCACTCACGCTCTCGAACGGAGGCAACCGGACTGTCCTGACCTCGACCCGTACCGGCGCGATCCTCGCTCTGATGGCGCTCTCGCCGCGCACGCCGGTGCCCATCGACCAACTCGTCGAAGAGATATGGCCCGACCAGCGCATAGCGAACGCCAGGAACGCGCTGCACGCCAACATCCGCAGGATCCGCAAGCTGTTCGGCGAACTGACAGGGTTCGCCGACGAGCAGGTCATGACGGTACGCGGGGGCTACCTCCTGCAGGTTCCGGCCGACACCGTGGACGCACACCGGTTCGTGACGCTCGCCGACCGAGGCTCCGGCCTGGTGGAGCGGGACCCGGCCGACGCCGTACGGCTGCTGGAGACGGCCCTGGACCTGTGGCAGGGGCCGGCCCTGCTGGAACTGCGCGACAGTGTGCGGCTGCGGATCGAGGCCGAGCGTCTCGAAGAGCGGCGGCTGTGTGCGTACGAGGACCTGATCTCGGCGAAATTCCTCATCGGAGCCGGGCGGGGCATGACCTCCGAGCTGCGGCAGCTGGCCCTCGAGTACCCCGAGCGGGAGCGACTGGTCGAGCTGCTGATGCTCGCGCTCTACGACGAGGGCCGGCAGACCGAGGCACTGGACGTGTTCCACAGCACGCGCCGGCGGCTCGTGGGCGATCTGGGCGTGGAGCCGGGGCGCGCCCTGCACCGGCTGTACCAGGCGATCCTCAGCCAGGACGCGAGCCTCGGCGAGCCGAGGTCCGTCCGTCTGTACAGCGCGCAGCTCGCATCCTGATTCCCACAGTGGGGCCGGGGCAGGGGGCGAAGGCCCCGGGCCCGGCTCCACTCGCCGTTCTGAAGGAGTGCCTGATGGCAGCTGCGACGACACGGACCCCGCAGAAGACCCTCGGTGTCCTCGGTGGCATGGGGCCCGCGGCGACGGCGGAGTTCCTCCGCCTTCTCGCGGCCGACGCGCCGGCGACCGTGGACCAGCAGCACCCCAGAATCGTCATGCTGTCCGACCCCGCCATTCCGGACCGGACGGCCGCCATCCTCGAGCGCGACGACGAACCCGCACGCCGGGTCCGGGAATGCCTGCGGACCCTCATCGGCTGGGGAGCCGATCTGCTGGCGATCCCCTGCAACACCGCGCACACGTTCCTCGACGAGTTCATGGCCGAGTCGCCGGTCCCCGTCATCGACATCGTCGACGCGACACTCAACGAGGCGATACGGCTGAGCCCCGAGGGAGGATGGCTCACGGCGACCACCGGGACCCTGGCGAGCGGTCTCTACCAGGAACGCGCCGCCGCACTCGGATACCCGCTGCACGTTCCGGACGACGTGACCCAGAAGCTCATCCACGAATCCGCGACGCATGTGAAGGCCAAACGGACCGGGGACGCGGCCCGGGAATTCCAGGAAGCCGTACAGAGCCTCTGGCGACGACGGGATCTGCCCGTTCTGGCGGCCTGCACCGAGCTCCCGATCGCCTATCACGGAACCTCGCTGCCGGCGGAGCGGATGGTGTCCAGTCTGTGCGCCCTGTCCCGGGAATGTATCGATGAATTATATGAATCGGTTTCACTGGAGCTGGTGTGAATAATCCCATGAGGGCTCATGGCTGATTGCCTCGTTCATTTCCGGCATGAATTCCGCCAGTTCGGTGAAGTCGCCGCGATGCGTCGTGATCCACTCCCAGTAGCGCGGGATGGACTGGGCGTATGTGCAGTAGTAGCGGCGAATGGCCCGGACGATACCGCGCAGCGCGACGTCGTTGATCTCCTCACTGCGCCACACCAGCCTCATCTCGGCGCACACCGTTCCTTCGACCGGTACGAGACGGACGTCGGAGGTCGCGCCGGTCGGAGTGATGAACGCGGCCGTTCCCGCGTCCCGCACCCAGCTCATCGCCTCTGCGTGCCCGCCGACCCGGTGCAGCACCTCGGGGCGCACCTCGTCGAAGCGGCCGAACAACTGCTCCTCGATCTCGTGGAACCAGTGGCCGCGTACATGACGCACCCAGCGCAACCCGGCCATCTGACTCAGGGTGATGGCATGCTGCGCGGCCAGTGGGTGCCCCGGGGGCAGTGCGACCCAGACGGGTTCACTCACGATGGCAACGTTGCCGAGCAGGGCGGGAACCGGGGCCGGCTGCGGTGTGCGCGGGCTCTGCGTGAGGGTTGCCGCGAGCGTGCCCTGAAGCACCCTGTCCACGGCGATGGCCGCGTCCACGGTCTCGGTGCGCACCTCGTAGGCCGAGAGCGCGGACTGGATCGCGGCGCGCAGACCCGACGGAGTCCATTCGAAGTTTCCGATACGCAGCAACGTGCGGGACTGGGTCACCATGGCCGCCTCGGCCACCACCGCGTCCCGGCAGCGGACCAGCTCGACGAGCAGCGGGAGGAGGCGCTTCCCCAGCACCGTCGGTGTCACGCCGGCGTGCGTACGGTCGAACAATGAGCCTCCCACGGCCCCCTCGATACGCCGCAGTTGAGCCGTCAGGCTCGGTTGCGGCAACTGCAGCGTCGACGCGGCCTTCGAGATGCTGCCGGCCTCGGCTATGGCCGCCACTACTCGTGCGTGTCGGACCTCGATATGCACAGTTGCAAAGCACCGCCTTCGTGTGTATCCCACAGTTAGATTAGGCAGATTCGACAGATGACCACAACAGTTCTTTTGCGCCACGGGAATCCCGCCCTGGCTGTTAGTTTGTCCGGGCTTTGCCGTTCGAATTGCGGCGCGTCATGTGTGCAGAGTGAGTGGATATCTCGTGCAGGTCGAAAGAGGCCGGGAACTCCGGGTTCAGAACTCGCCTGCCCGGGTATGCCGCCCGCGCCTTCCCGCGTGCTCACAAAGGACGGCTCGTGACCGAATGCACGGTGTGGTGGGCGGCCCCGCTGACGGACCGGCGGCTGCACGCGCTGCTCGACGCCCACGAGCGGCGGCGGTACGCCGACTACCGTCAGGAAGCCGACAGATCCCGGTTCCTGACCGGCAGGGCGATCGCCAAGTACGTGGTGGGTGAACTGCTGGGGATCGCGCCCGGCGGCGTACGGTTCGACGCCTCCTGCGCGGACTGTGACGAACAGCACGGGCCGCCCCGTGTGCCCGGCACGCCGGTGGCGCTGTCGATCTCGCACTCCGGCGACCGCATCGGTGTGGCGGTGACCGCGGGCCCCGCCGTCGGCCTCGATGTGGAGGCCCCCCGCGCCGACGTGGACGACGCGCTGATCGGCTACGCGCTGAACGCCGGTGAACGCGCCACGCTGCGCGCTCTGCCCGCGGGCAGACGTGCCGCGGGCTTCGTCGGCTACTGGACCCGTAAGGAGGCCGTGCTGAAGGCGACCGGACGTGGCCTGAGGATTCCGCTGCGGAGCATCACCCTGGCACCTCCGGACGAGCCGGCCGGGCTGCTCGCCTCCACGTACGCCGGCCTGCGGCCGGACCGTATGCGCATCGCCGACCTGGATCCGGGTGACGGATACCGGGCGGCCGTCGCGGTGTCGACCTCACAGGAACTGGACGTCACCGAGAAGTGGTGGGCGCCCTGAGCGGACCCGCGTGCGGGCCGCCTCACGGCCCGGCCCGCCACGCCGGCGTCCCCGGTGCGCTCAGCCGGAGTTGAGGGTGATGTCGCCGTTGCTCGTGGTCAGGTCGACCTGGTACTGGCCGGCCGGGTCGTTGTCCACATGGATGTTCTTGTCGCCGTTGTTGCTGTTCACCGTCACCTTGTAGCGGGCGCTCGGCACGGTGACGTCGATCTCGCCGTTGGACGTCTCCGCGCGGACGTCCTGCGGCTTCGCCGGGGTGAGGGTGATCCCGCCGTTGGACGTCTTGGCCCGGATGCCCGTGCCCTGCAGCCCGGTTCCGGTGATCCGGCCGTTGCTGGTCTCCACATCGACCGAACCGGCCACACCGTCCAGCTCGATACGCCCGGAGCTGGTGGTCACCTCCACCTTGCCCACCTGGGACAGACTGACCGCGCCGGACGAGGTCTCGCCCGACACCGGGAGTCCCGCCGGCAGGTCGACCGTGTAGTTCACCGAGCAGTCCTTGCCGCAGCCGCCGAGCACCAGGACGCCGTCCTCGACCCGGTGGGTCGCCCCCTCCGGCTTGTCACCCTTGTAGTCGACGGAACGGTGCAGGGACACCTTGCCGGCATTCTTCGCGCCGCGCAGGGTGACGCCGCCGGAACTGCTGTCCAGCCGTACGGACGTGATCTTCTCGGTCACCTTTGCGTCGTCCTCGAACGTGGAGCCGGGTACTAAGCCGCACGCGCTGAGTCCCATCACGCCGATGCCGGCCATCGCGACGGCCCCGAAGAGGCGGAGCTGCTGGCGCATGAAATTTCCCCAATTCTGTAGTGCTTGCTGCCACCCGGCCCGCTGAAGGCCGCGCCTCGATGAGGCTATCCGCACGCGCTGCGGGCCGACCATGGGGGAAACCCCCGGATGCCGCTATGGGCTCCCCCCGAACGTGGCGCGTCAACTCCCCTATGGCTGGAAAAGGTTGCCTCACAACCCCGCCCGGTCAGCCGTGTATCAGCCAGGTGTCAGTGCGCTGGGCCAGAGTCGACCCATGACAGCTGCGAACGTGAGTTCTGACTCCGCGCTGACCGAAGAGCAGCGGGCCAAGATCAAGGAAATTGTCTGCGACATCCTTGAGATCGATCCGTCCGAGATGACGGAAACCAGCAAGTTCAAAGAGGACCACGAGGCCGATTCGATGGGGGCGATTGAGATTCTCTCCTCACTCGAACGTGAAATCGGCGTCGACATCGACCAGAGCGAACTGGCCCGAATGGTCAACCTCGAAGGGATTTTTGCCGTCGTCCATGACGCCAAGGCGAAGTAAGGCGCGAGCGAGGCCGAAGTCGTGCTGATGACCCGTCGAATTCAGGAGGCGTGATGACCGACGAGGTCGTCGGCCGGCCCTGGCCGCGGCGCCCGGACCGCCCGGCCGGTCCGCCGAAGGCGGTGCTGCTGCACGGACTCGGCGGCCGGTCGGCCGTGTGGGACCGCTTCGTCGAAGAGATGACCGATCCGATCGGGCTCCGGGCCGTCGAGCTGCCGTGGCGCACCCTCGGCGACCCCGGGTGGAGCCACACGGGCGAGCCCGGTCGGGCGGTCACCGACGCGGTCGGCACCGCGGACGTGGTCGTCGCGCACTCCTACTCGGCGAACCTGCTGCTGGAGGAGTACGCATCCGGACGTCTCGCGCCGAGGCCGACGGTGCTGATGAGCCCGTTCTACCGGTCGAGTCCCGGTGACTTCGACTGGACGACCATCTCCTTCTATCTCAACGAGTTCCACCAGACCTTTCTCGAAGCCCTCCGGCTGGGAGACACCGGCCGATACCCCGAGGCGCACCGCGTCTGGATGGCCGGGCGCCTGCGGGACCACATCGGCCCGTACGGCTGGATGCGCTTCTTCACGAGCTATCTCCACACGCCCTTCCTCGATCTGGACGTGATCGAAGCCCCGGTGCTGGTGCTGACCGGCGCGGCGGACATCGCGGCCCGGCCGGACGACGGCCGCGCGCTCGCGGCGGCTCTGCCCGACGGCCGGTACGTCCAGGTCGACGGTTGCGGGCATTTTCCGATGCTGGAACGGCCCGCGCTCATGGCGCGGACCGTTTCGGACTTCCTCGGCGCCGTCCGCCGACCCGGCGGAGCCCGGCACCGTGCCCCGACGAAGCCACACCCTGGAGCTGATGTGAACCCGACCCCCTCCCGTACCAGCCAGGCCCCCGTCAGCGATGCGGAAGCCTCGACCACGGTGGAGATCCGGCCCCGCTACGAGGGGTCGAACATCTGCACCTGGATCGGCTTCAAGCACGTCAACTACGTGGTCGAGGAGGCGGTGCTCGACCACCTCAGGCAGCGCGGATTCCCCGCGGGCATGCTGTACGAGCGCTACGGCCTGTGTGTCGACATCACCGATCTGAGCACCAAGATCATGACCGCGTACCACATCGACGACATCGCCTCGGCGACGGTGCGTCAGGTCCCCGGCAAGGGCCCGGAACTCCGGTTCGCCGTCGAGCTGACGGTCGAGCGCGAGGGCAAGCCGGTGAAGGCGGCCGGCGCGAAGGTCGCGGTCTCGTTCCGGCTCGACCCGCGCGGTGGTGAGGCCGAGCCGGCTCCGGCGGAGCTCGCCCCGCATGTCGTCGACCGGCTCGGTACCGGGGCCGAGCCCATCCCGGTCACGGGTGAGCCGCTCGACCAGCTCATCAGCGGCAGCAACGCCTTCGCCTGGGCCTGGCGGATGCCGTACTTCTACTGCCACTTCACCGAGCGCGTACAGATGTCGGGCTACCTGAGGCAGATGGAGGAGGTGCTGGACCTCTTCCTCGAGGACCGCGGTGTGTCCATCAAGCGGCTCCTCGACGAGCAGGACTGGATCCCGGTCGTGCCCAAGTCCCGGATCACCATCCTGGACGAGGCGAAGATGGAGGAGGAGCTCTACACCGTCTTCACCGTCGAGGACGTCTTCAAGCGGTTCACCTTCACCGCGCGGATGGACTGCTACGTCCAGCGCGACGGCAAGCTGATCAAGACCGCGACGGGCCGTATCACCCATGGCTGGGCCGTGATCGACGACAACCGTCGCGACTGGAGCGTGGTGAACTTCGACGACCGGCTGACCAACGCCCTGCACGGCAAGGGCGGCACCGCGACGGGCCGGGGCAGCTCGCTCGGCTAGGGCGTGTTGCCGGAATCGTTCGACGCACGGGGTGAGGCGTGTCCGCGCCTCACCCCGTGCGTGCCGGACGCGGACAGGCGACCGATGAGTGTTACGCGCACATCACCCGAGGAGTGGACCGACACCATGTCTTTGCCTGCCGCCCCGCGAGGGGGGACAGCCGTACGGGAGGAAATCGGCGAGACGGGCCCCGTGCTGACCGGCACGAGCCGCATCGACCCGCAGGCCCCCGTGTTCCAGGGCCACTACCCGGGATTTCCCATCCTGCCGGGGCTGTTGCTCGTCGAGTACACACACGCGATGGTGTCCGCGACGCGCTACGGGAAGGGCCGGCGCCTGGCCGCGGTCGACCGGGCGCGCTTCCTCAAGCCGGTTCTGCCCGGCGACGAGATCACGATCACCGTGGCGCTCAGCGGTGATGTCGAACCGGGTTCCGCCGGCGACGGCGACATGCGGTGCACCGCGACGGTGTCCCACCGGTTCGGCAAAGCAGCCGTGATCCGGCTGCGCTACGCCCGCCTGGGAGAGGAGGGGTCGTCATGACCGGCGTCGGCATCGAGGAGATCAAGCGGAGGATCCCGCACCGTGACCCCGTACTGCTCGTCGACCGGGTGACCGGTGTGGAACCGGGTGTGCGGCTGACCGCGATCAAGAAGGTGAGCGCTGCCGAGCCGTCCGGCCGACGGGTGGTGGACACCCTCGGCACCGACGACGTGGACCTCTTCCCGACGAGTCTGGTGCTCGAGTCCTGGGCACAGGCCGCCGTTCTCCTCGCCTGCTGGGATCAGCCCAATCCCGATGTGCTCACCGGCATGGTCGAACTGGCCGTCTCCCTCGCCGACACCGAGGTGCTCCGGCCGGTGCGTGCCGGTGACGTACTGGAGCACCATGTCGAGCTGACCAGGGTCACCGGGGATGTTGCCACCCTGTCCGGCACCTGCCGTGCGGACGGGCAGGTTGTCGCACGGATCGGTGAGCTCTTCGTGGCCGCACGCCCGGCCCGGAGCCTGCTGGCCGGCCGGTCCGGCGAGCAGAACTGAGCATCCGTCGGCCCGGGCGGCTCACCGGCAGCCCGGGCCCGGCGTTTCCCCGGACGGTTACCGCTCACGCCGGGGCGGCCGCCGCGATCACGGGCCGGGAACGCAGTGCGATGGCACCCGCCACCAGCGCGGTGACGACCGTCAGCGCCGTCGCGGTACCCGTCACCGCGAAGTAGATCCACAGCGGACCGGGCGGAAGCAGCGAGCCGTCCAGGGCCATGGCGAACGGGACCAGTGTCAGCAGCGCGATCGCGGTGCCCAGCACGATGCTGACCAGCGCGATCAGTACGGCCTCGACGGCGATCATCCGAATCACCTGGCCGTAGGTGGAGCCGATGAGGCGCTGGAGTCCGAACTCCCGCTGCCGCTGGGTCGTGGCGATCACCAGCGTGTTGACCAGGGAGATCACGGTGTAGACGACGATCATCGCGACGAGCAGGTAGTTGACCCAGGCGCCGGTGAGTTCACCCTCGGAGGCCTGGATGTAGAGCAGCGCCGTCGCCAGGCCGACGGCGAGCATGACCGGCGTGACCGAGCCGGCCATCCGGACCGTGCGGGCGGAGGCGTTGAGCATCGCCAGATGGCCGGCGGCCCCGGGCAGCGCACGCAGCGGCAACCGGAGAACCGCGGTCAGCGCCTTGGTGCAGCCGGGGGCGAGCAGGCCGAACCCGGAAGCCCACAGCATGGCCGCGGGCCCCGCGGTGCTCGAGGCGATCGACCCGTTCATCACCGTGGCGGTCACGGCGGCCAGGGCGGTCGCCAGGCCGAGACACAGCAGTGCGAAGGCGAGACGTACCCCGCTCAGCCACTGGCGCTGCAGGTCCGCCTCGGTCAGCGCCTCGGTCGGTGGGGTCACCGCTGCGCGGCGGGACGCGATGAAGGCCGCGGAGAGCGCGGTCAGCAGGCCGACCCCGAAGCCCGTCATCGTCGGGATCCAGCCCTGCTGGTACGTGACGCTCGACGGGACACCGCCGCTCCTGGCGATCTGGTCGAGGAGCCACGTGCCGAGCAGGCCGCCCGGAAGATATCCGGCAGCGGCCGCGAGCACCGCGATCAGCAGCGTCTCTCCCATGATCAGCCGGCGCAGCTGCATCGGCGTCGAGCCGATCGTCCGGAGCAGGGCCATCTCCCGCCGTCGCAGTTGGACCGAGAGCCCGAGGGTGCTCGACACCACGAAGACCGCGACCATGATCGCGATGCCGCCGAAGACTCCGGACAGCGGGACCAGCATCTTCCCGGCTCGCGGATCGGCGGAGGTGATGCCGGTCTCCATGAGGCCGCCGCAGGCCATCACGATGGCGGTGCCGAGCAGCAGCACGATGAACGAGGCGGCGAACGCGCCCTTGCGAACGCGTAACGTCGCCAGTGCCAGATGCAGCATCAGCGCACCCCTTCCTGGTCGGGTTCCTGGTCGGGTTCCTGGTCGGGTTCCTGGTCGGGTCCGAAGCCGGGTGCGTGCGTGGCGCTCGCACCGTCGGCCCGGGCGGCCAGGCCGCCGGCCCGTGGGCCCAGCCGGGTCATCCGCTCGGCCACGGCAGGAGCCGTCGGACGCTCCAGTTCGTCCACCACGTCGCCGTCCGCGAGGAACACCACGCGGTCGGCGTGCGAGGCGGCCACCGGATCGTGCGTCACCATCACCACCGTCCGTCCGCCGTCGCGCACGGCTTCCTGGAGCAGCCGGAGGATCTCCCCGGCCGTCCTGGTGTCCAGCGCGCCGGTGGGTTCGTCACCGAAGATCACCGCCGGCCGGCTGATCAGCGCACGGGCGATGGCCACCCGCTGCTGCTGGCCGCCGGAGAGCTCGGCCGGCCGCCGCTGGTCCTTGCCCCCGAGTCCGACCTGCTCGAGGAGTTCCTGGATCTCCGCCGGCTGCGGCGTGCGCCCGGACAGCCGCAGCGGCAGGGCGATGTTCTCCGCCACCGTCAGCGCGGACAGCAGGTTGAGTGCCTGGAACACAAAGCCGATCCGCTCCCGGCGCAGCTTCACCAGCTGCCTCTCGCCCAGGTTGGTCAGCTCCTGACCCTCGATCATCACAGAGCCGGAATCCGGCTTTTCCAATCCGGCCGCACAGTGCATGAAGGTGCTTTTTCCCGAACCGGAGGGGCCCATCACCGCGGTGAAGGTACCTGGCCGAAAACCGAGGCTGACCCCGTTCAGTGCCACGACACCATTGCGCGCGTTCCCGTACGTTTTCCGGACGTTGCGCAGCCGCACTATCTCTTCGGTATCGCGGGGTGGTTCGTCGTTCACTTCGGGCCCATCTCCTCGCTGATCGCATGCGGAAGTCCGCCGCTGAAGGACTCCTCGGCGCGGCCGAGCCTACAAGCGGAACCGGAGCGCGGGTGGCGTCGGGAAACCGGCCCGCACCGGCCCCGAACCGGCGGAACCGTCCGGCCGAAGAAGCCGAATTCACGGTGTGACAAGGGGTTATGCGCCGCCCGGAACAACGGCCGGAACGGACGGCCGGGCCGGCGGCGATCAGCCATGTGTCAGCCCACTGTCAGCGGGCTTGGCGAATCTTGAATGGCTCCGACCCTGCACGCAAGGAGGCCCCTGCGCATGACCTCGCTAGAAGCGGTGTCGAGTTACCTGCCACCGACCATACCCGTCGCGCAGCTGCGGGAACCGCTGGGACTGAACGACCAGCAAGTGCGCAGATTCACCAGGCTCTACGGCCTGGACCAGATCTGTCAGGCACCCGAGCAGTCCGAGACGGAAATGCTGCTCGCCGCGGCGGGGAAACTGGACGCCCTCACCGGCCAGGAAGACCGAGTGCGGTACGTGGTGCGCGCCAAAGGGCTGCGCACCACCGCGCCGTATCCCCACAGCCCGCTCCAGCAGGTGCGCGAGGCGCTCGGCCTGCACCGGGCGAAGGTCCTCTCCGTGGCCGATCACGGCTGTGCGACCGGGCTCCTCGCGGTGGACGTGGCCGGAACCCTGCTCGCCGCGGAGGACGACCCGGACGCGCTCGCCCTGGTGCTCGCCGGGGACAAGACCTTCACACCGTTCTCGCAGTGGGTCGCCAACGTCTCGATCATGGGCGAGGGCATGACCGCCGTGCTGGTCGGATCGGGCGGTGCCCGGGACCGGGTACTGGGCTACGACGCCCGCATCCACGGCCGCGACGACGGTGTCATCGACCTGGACGCCGAGGGTGCGCGAGAGGCGATGAGGATCTACCAGGACGCCCTCGCCGATGTCGTCACCGGCGCTCTCGACGCGGCCGGACTGAGCGTCGACGACCTGGACCTCGTCCTTCCGCACAACGTCAACCGGGTCTCCTGGACGGTCGCGGCCGATCGCCTCGGCATCCGCAAGGACCGCATCTTCATGGAGAACATCGCGAAGACCGGCCACTGCTTCTGCGCCGACCCGTTCATCAACTACCAGTCCGCGTGCGAGCTCGGCATGCTCCGGCCCGGGGACAGATACCTGATGACCTCCGCGGGGCTCGGCCAGTCGTTCGCGGCGATGGTTCTCGAGCACTGAGAGGGAACGCCAATGGGTGGGAACTACCCGGACTTCAACACGCGCCTGACGACGGCACTGACCGGCTCCCCTGACACGGCACTGGTGTTCCTCGGCAACTTCGAGGTGGAGGAGCAGTGGGCGCGCGGCGAACACACGCTGCCGCGCTTCTCCGCCGCTTCGGCCGGCGCCGTGGTCAATCACATGGACGAGTTCGCCCTGTTGCTCGCCGGCGGCTCCGACCACGTGGTGCTCAAGACCAGGCCCGACGAGGAGTACCTCGGCTATCTCCGCGGACTGGGCCTGACACTGCCCCGTATGCATGTGGTCGACCACCAGAACCCGCAGTCGACCGTGACCGAGGACGCGCTGGACGACCTCGGACTGCTGCACGCCCTGGCCGCACTCGCCGCGGACGGCTGTCAGCTCGCCGTGCACGGCGTCTCCGAGCTGGAGGAGCGCCTCGCCGAGGCGACCGGGCTGCCGATCGCCGCCCCCGGCGCGGCCCTGTGCAAGGCGGTCAACAGCAAGGTCTACAGCCGGCGGATCGCCGACGAGCTCGGGCTGCGCCAGCCGAGGGGATGGGCCTGCGAGACGCTCGCCGAACTCGCCGAGGCGTTCGACGCGGCCGGTCCCGTCATCGACGCGGGCGGACAGGTCGCGCTGAAGGAGGCGTTCGGCGTCTCCGGCAAGGGCATCGCGATGCTGGAGAGCCGGCGGCGGTGCGACCGGCTCCACGGCATGATCGCCCGGCAGGCCGAGCGGTCCGGGAACGACCGGATCGGGTTCGTCGTCGAGGAGTGGGTGGAGAAGCGGGGCGACCTGAACTACCAGTTCACCGTCGGCCGCGACGGGTCGGTGCACTTCGACTTCGTGAAGGAACAACTCACCGAGGGCGGAGTCCACAAGGGCCACAAGATGCCGCCCGGTCTTTCCCCGGCGCTGCTCGGTCAACTGGCCGAAACCGCGGAACTCCTGGGTAAACGGCTGGCCGCCGACGGGTTTTTCGGCGTGGTGGGTGTGGACGCCATGGTGGACCCGGACGGCGGACTGTATCCGGTGGTGGAAATCAATGCCCGCAACAACATGTCCACGTACCAGGTACGGCTGCAGGAACAGTTCGTCGGCGACGACCAGGTCGCCCTGGCGCGCCACTACCCGCTGAAACTGACCGAGCCGCTGCCTTTCGGTGAAATAGCCCGGCGGCTCGACGGGCTCCTGCTCGACCGGGTGGGTGGAACGGGCCTCCTGGTGAACAACTCCGCCACGGTCAACGCGGGATTCCCCACCGACCGCCCGTCGGTCGACGGACGGCTCTACGGAATTGTCGTCGCCGATTCGGCCGGGCACATGAATGCCCTCGACGCGGAGATCACCGAACGGCTCGCGACGAGAAAGGACAACCGGCCGTGACCAAGAATTCCGAGATACAGGGGATAGCCGTCCCCGAGCTCGCCGAGACCTACGGAACGCCGCTCTACCTCTACGACGGTGATGTGCTGGAAGCGCGGATGCGTGAACTGCACGAGCACTTCGACTCCCGGCTCCAGATCTTCTTCTCGCTCAAGGCCAATCCCAATGTGTCCATCTGTGCACTGCTGCACGCGCACGGGGCGCGGGCCGAGGTCTCCTCGATGACGGAGCTGCTCACCGCACGGCAGGCAGGGGTCGCCGGCGAGGACATCATCTTCCTCGGTCCGGGCAAGAGCCGCCAGGAGCTGGCCGCCTGCCTCGACGAGGGCGTGGCCGCCCTCGTCTGCGAGTCGTTCCAGGAACTGGCGCTGATCGACGAGCTGTCCCGGGAGCGCGGGGTCCGGGCTCCCGTCGCCCTGCGGGTCAATCCCAGCTTCTCCGTCAAGGGCTCCGGCCTGACGATGGGCGGCAAGCCGCGCCAGTTCGGCATCGACGAGGCACAACTGCTCGCCGACACCGGCATCGTACGGAGATTCCCCCATGTGCGGCTGATGGGTGTCCAGGTCTACATGGGCACCCGGATCCTCACCGAGGACTCGGTCGTCGAGAACACCCGGCGGATCTTCGAACTGGCGGACCGGCTGTCCGTCGAACTCGGCTTCGAGCTGGAGATGGTGGACATCGGCGGCGGGCTCGGCGTCGCCTACTTCGAAGGCGAACGGGATCTGGACCTGCCCGCGCTCGCAGCCGGGCTGAACCCCGTCGTCGCGGCCTTCGCCGACCAGCACCCCCGCACCAGGCTGGTGATGGAGCTCGGCCGCTACCTCACCGCGACGGCCGGCACCTATGTCGTACGGGTCAGGTACGTGAAGACCTCGCTCGGCGAGCGGTTCGCCGTGGCCGACGGCGGTACCAACCACCACATGGCAGCGGTCGGCATCGGCTCCTTCGCCAAGCGCAACTTCCCGATGCGCCTGCTCAACCGGGTCGACGAGGCCGCGGCCGAGGACTGGAACGTCACAGGACCGCTCTGCACACCGAACGACACGCTCGCCAAGAAGATCAAGCTGCCGCCCGTGCGGCAGGGAGATCTGCTCGGCGTACTGCGCTCCGGAGCCTATGGGCCCACCGCTTCTCCCGTGCACTTCCTCAGCCACGGCTACCCGGCCGAGGTGCTGGTGCTCCGCGGGCAGCCGCACCTGATCCGTGAGGCGGACCGGCCCGAGGACCTGCTGAGCAGGCAGCGGCTGGTGGCCCTCGACGCACTGTCGCTGCCGACCCCACTGCACTGACCCGAACCACCACTGGAAGGACTGCACACCATGGCCGAACTGACCGGCATAGACCGTGAGCGGATCGTCAGCGAGATCTCGACCGCGCTCGGCGACGTGCTCGACTACGAACTGCCCACGCTCACCGAGGAGTCCCGGCTCTTCGACGAGCTCGGCCTCGACTCGACGGGCGTCTTCGAACTGCTGATGCGACTCGAGGAGTCGCTGACCATCCAGTTCGACACGGACTCCCTCGAAATGGGCCACTTCGCGAGCGTCGGCTCGCTGGCCGATTTCGTGGCCGGGGAAATAGGCGGCTGAGGATGCACGCACAGGCCGCACCGGCGCCCACCGCCCGGCACGACCGGGCCGCGCCGACGCTCGGGCTCACCACTATCGTGCACCGGACGTTCCCCGCCGGCACGTCCCGGATCGACGACCCGTTCTCCCACCGGCACTTCGCCGATCTGACCCGGCTCTACGGCGTCACCCACCGCCCGGACATCGCCGAACGCGGAACCGGGAACACCTTCACCGCGATGGCCCAGGTGCTGCTCGGCGAACTGGCACCGAAGGGCACGCCGATCGATCTCGCCGTCGTCGCGCACGCCACCCCCGACCTGGACTGCAGGCACGCCGCGGTCACGTTCCTGTCCGAGGCGATCCCCGGCAGGCCGCAGGTCTTCACCGTGTCGGACTGCGGCTCGGCGGCCCCCTTCGCCGCCCTCCACCTGGCCACCGAGTACGCCCTGCGCCACGGCCACCACCAGGTGGCGCTGTTCGTGCTCGACCAGGCGACGCTGCCGTACGACACCGGACAGCACCTCGCCGGGGACGCCGGGGTCGCGCTCCTGCTGACCGACTCCCCGTCCGCCGGCCGGCTCGCGCTGCGGCAGACAGCGGGCATCGCGCCACGGGACGTCGCGGACGCCGTACGCGCGGTCCTGGACGAGCTGGGCGGCGACGCGTCACTGCCGGTGATCGCCGGCGCCGGTGTCGACCCGGCCCGCGACCTTCCGGGGCACGGCGGCCGGATCGTACGCGCCGAGGCGGGATACCCGGCCTCCGGCACGCTCGGCGCCCTCGCCACGGACCCGCTGTGGCGGGAGGGACGCGACGACCGGATCGCGGTCGTCGACTACGAGCCGACGACAGGTGACCTGAGCCTCTGCCTCACCGAGCGGGGCTCACGGTGACCATCGCGGCCCCGCAGGGAACGCAGCTGCCGGAGCGATGCCACCGTGCCGCCCGGCAGGACGGCCTCGCCCCCGCCCTGACCGTGCTCGGATCCTCGTTACTGCCCGGCCTGTTGCCGTACGGGCCCAGTGGTCACGCCGTCGTCCCCGCCGGGATCTACGACAACGCCGTCGGCCTCTGGGCCGACGGCGTGACATGTGAACGCCGGGCCGAGGGCGAGACGAAGCTGGCCACCGTCGACCTGCCGGGCGGCAGCGTGGTCATGGCCGCCGCGACGGGCTACCAGGCGGCGGCGGTGGCCGACGAAGACCAACGCGCCTCGTTCGCCCTCGGTCTGGTGTGGGTGCGGCTCGGTCTCTCGGAAGCCCTGCGCGCGGACTGCCTCCGCTATCTCGGCCGCCGCCGCACCGGCGACTCGTACCTGCTGCAACAGCAGATGGTGAAGGGCACGGTCGCCGAAACCGTGGTCGAGCACCTGGAGATCCGGGCGGTGCTGGCCGAAGCCGGGCCCGGCGACCTGCCCTTCGCGATGCTGCGTCATCTGCACGCCCAGATCACCAGGGCCGACCGCGAGCAGGTCCGGCTGCTGGGAGCCAGCGGATTCCTCACCGAGGGACCCGGCATGACCGCCTACGTCTCGGAGCTGCTGGCCGAGGTCCACGCCGCCGCGGAGGAACGTTCATGACCGAGCTGGACGCCCGGCTGGCCGCGCTGCGCGGCCAGGTCCGCGAGTGGGGCGCGGACCTGCGCCCCCTGGCCCTGGAGATCGATCGCGATCCGGAAGCCGTCCGGCGCCACTTCGACCTGCCCGCCGTGCGGTATCTGTCGACGATGGGCATCCCGGCCGAATACGGCCACCAGCCCGAGAAGATCGACGGCCACCGTTTCTACGGGGTGTCGGCCCTGGAACGCGCGATCATCATGGAGGAACTCGCGTGTGCCGACGTCGGCACGCTGGTCGCCGCCCCCGGGCCGCTGCTCGCCGGTGTCGCCGTCGGCCTGTTCGCCGACGAGCACCAGAAGGAATGGTTCTACGGCCGCATGCTGCGTGAGCCGCTCTGGACCTGCTTCGCCCTGACCGAGCCGGACCGCGGCTCGGACGCGGGAGCCCTGGAGACCTCGCTGACCGAGACGCCGCACGGCGCCCTGCTGAACGGCGAGAAGCGCTACGTGGGCAACGCCTCGCGCGCCCAGCTCGGTGTGGTCTTCGCCCGGAGCCGGCCGGGACCACTGGGCATCACGGCGGTGCTGGTCGACACGGACACGCCCGGATTCCACGCCGAACCCCTGGACACCATCGGCCTGCGCGGCGCACAGATCAGCTCCATCGTCATGGACTCGGTGGAGATCCCGCAGGAGCGCTTCCTCGGCCGGCACCTCCCCGCGACCAGGCGCGGCGTCTGGGCCTTCGTGCAGACGTTCAACATGCTGCGTCCGGGGGTGGCGGCGATCGCCGTCGGTATCGCCCGCGCGGCGTGGGAGTACACCGTCGACAACCGCGGGACGCTGCGGACCGCGGAGCGGGACCGGCTGGACGAGCTCGGCCGGCGCATCGACGCGGCACGTCACCTGGTGCATCGCGCAGCGGCCGCGGTCGACGCGCGCGGCAGCGACGGCCATCTGGCGTCGGCCGCGAAGCTGCGTGCCGCCCGGCTCGCCGAGGACGTGACGATGGCGGCCTGCGGGTTCTTCGGCCCCGGGGCGCGTCTGGCACATCCGCTGCTGGACAAGCTGGCGCGCGACGCCCGGGCCATGGAGTTCCTCGAAGGCACCGGGAACATGCAGAAACTGAATCTCTTCCAGGGGCTGCTCGGCGGAAAGGTCGACCGCGCGGAGCGGTCGGGGGCGACGGCCGTCTGACTCCGTCCCGTCAGCTGCGAATCAGCCCGGTGTCAGGCCGTTCGGAAAGTATGAACACATCGTCCTCGGCTGGACCGAGCAATCCACTGGAAAGAGGGGCAGGGAGGTCATGGTGAATCCGTCTCCGGAATTCTCGGTGATTTCGGGAGCGCAGGTCCATGGTGCGCTGGCCGGCCGGGAGCAGCAGATCGTCTCATTGGTGGAGACCGCCTACCGAGTCCATGGATCGGGCGACACCGTCAATCCTGCCTCGTACTTCCTCCGTTTTCCGGACCGGCCGGACTCGCGCATCATCGCGCTGCCCGCTTCGTGCGGCGGAGAGATCGGTGTGGACGGGATCAAATGGATTTCCAGTTTCCCGGCCAACATCCGGTCGGGGCTGCCCCGGGCCTCGGCCGCTCTCCTGCTCAACGACCCGGCCACCGGTTATCCGTTCGCCTGCATGGAAGCCTCCATCGTCAGCGCCGTCAGGACGGCCGCCTCGGCCGCGCTCGCCGCGGACCGGCTCACCCGGGACCGTGAGCGTCCGGCCAGGCTCGGAATCGTGGGCACCGGTCTGATCGCCCGTTACCTGCACACGTACCTGGCCGCCACCGGCTGGGAGTTCGACCAGATCGGCGTGCACGACCTGGATGCCCGGCACGCCAAGGAATTCCGCACCTATCTCGAGCAGTCCGGCGAAACCGGCCCGATCGTCGTGCACGAGCGCGTCGAGGACCTGCTGAGCTCGTCGGACCTCGTACTGTTCGCCACCGTCGCCGCGACGCCGCACATCACCGATCCCGCGGTGTTTGCGCACCGGCCTCTCGTCCTGCACGTCTCGCTGCGTGACCTCGGCCCGGAGATCGTCCTGGGCGCGACGAACATCGTGGACGACATCGACCACGTCCTCAAGGCCAACACCTCGGTCCACCTGGCCGAACAGCAGGCCGGTCACCGGGACTTCATTGCAGGCACCCTCTACGACGTCATGACCGGAGCGGTCCGGCCGGACCACTCGCGACCGCTGGTGTTCTCGCCGTTCGGGCTCGGCGTGCTCGACCTCGCCGTCGGCAAGTACGTCTACGACCGCGTCCGGGACGCCGGCGAACTCACCGTCATCGAGGACTTCTTCTACGAGTTGGACCGCTACGGGAAGCGGCACGCCACAGCCGGCTGATCCGGTGGGAGTTGACGCATGCCAGTTATCACGACACCACAGGAATTCGACGTCGACGATCTGTACGTCGATCTCCGGCGGCTCTTCGGCCGCCCGCTGTATCTGAAATGCGAGGGCTTCAACTTCGCCGGTTCCATCAAGCTGAGGGCCGCGAGCGAGATGGTCGCATCCGCGGAGCGCGCCGGAGATCTACGGCCCGGAATGACCATCATCGAGAGTTCATCGGGAAATCTCGGTGTCGCGCTCAGCCTGGTCGCGATCAGCAAGGGATACCGGTTCCTCTGCGTCACCGACTCCCGGTGCACCATGGCCTCGCGGCAACTGATGCAGCGCCTCGGCGCCGAAGTACATGTGGTGACCGAGTCCCGTCACGAGCGCGGCCTGCTCGGTGCGAGGCTGGACCGGGTCGGCCAGTTGTGCGCCGACAACGAGGACTTCTACTGGCTGAACCAGTACGCCAACAGCGGTAACTGGACCGCGCACTACCAGACCACGGGCCCGCAGATCGCGAAGGAATTCCCGGACCTGGACGTGCTGTTCGTCGGCGCGGGAACCACGGGCACCCTGATGGGCTGTGCCCGGTACTTCCGGGAGACGAGCCCCTCGGTGACGATCGTCGGCGTCGACGCCGTCGGATCCGTCAACTTCGGCGGCGAGCCGGCACCACGGATGATCCCGGGCGTCGGCACCAGTGTGCGGCCGCCCATTTTCGACCCGTCCTGCCTGGACGACACGGTGCTCGTGCCGGAAACCGACACCGTGCGCGCCTGCCGCGCGCTGCTGCGCGAGGGATTCCTGCTCGGCGGCTCGACGGGCACCGTACTCAGCGGTGCCGCCCGGTGGCTCAGGGAGAACCGCCCCGACGACCGTGAGCTGACCGCGGTCGCGATCGCGCCCGATCTCGGCGAGCGGTACCTGGACACCGTCTACCACGACGAATGGGTGCGGGACATCTACGGTCCGGACGTCCTCGACGACAGCACCCCATCGGCCACTGCCGATCCGGTTTCGGCCGGACCGATCTCCACTTGGAGCCTGTGATGACCTCCGTTCTCGGTGCCACGCTGCCACTCTCCGCCGGGCAGGTGGAGATCTGGCTCGACGCCAAGGACTCCGCGGGGAGCAACGCGTACAACTCGGCCGCCTACCTGGACATCCGCGGCCCGCTGGACCTCGGGCGCCTGCGCGGCGCGCTCCATGGACTGGCCGACGAGGCCGAATGCCTCCGGAGCCGGTTCATCGACCTCGACGGAGAGCCCCGCCAGCGGCTGGATCCGCTGCCCCGGCTCCCGCTCACCGAGCACGACTTCAGCGGCGGCGACGACCCCGAGGGCGAGGCGCTCGCCTGGATCCACACGGACCTGGCGAGGCCCTGCGAACTCGCCGACTTCCCCCTGTTCCGGCTGGCGCTCCTCAGGGTGGACGCGGACCGCGTCCTCCTCTACATGTGCGTCCACCACCTGCTGTGCGACGGGTTCAGCCAGGTGATCTTCTGGCGCCGGCTCACCGAGCTCTACCAGGCCGGAGCCGAGGGCGACCCGGACGGCGCGCTGCCGCCCCTGCGTGAACTCCTCGCCGTGGAGCAGGACTACACCGATTCGGCACGAGCGCGGCGGGACGCGGAGTTCTGGCAGCGCCGCTTCACCGAGCCGCCGGAGCTGATCAGCCTCTCCCACCGAGCGGCCTCACCGACCATGCCCCAGGGCTTCCTGCGCCGGACGGTCACGCTGTCCGGCCGGACGTCGTCGCTGCTGCGCTCGTCCGCGAGCCGGTCGGACGTCACCTGGCCGACGGTCGTCATGTCCGCCGTCGCCGTGTACACGCAGCGGATGACCGGGACCGAGGACATCCTGCTCACCCTGCCGGCCACCGCCCGGATGGGCGCGTTCGCCCGGTCGGTCCCCGGCATGATGGCCAACTACCTGCCCCTGCGGATCCCCGTACGCCCCACCCTGACGAAGTCGGGCCTGCTCAAGCAGGTTTCGCGCGAGCTCACCCAGGTGCTCCTGCACCAGCGTCACCGGGTGAGCGCGATCCGCCGCGACATGGGCCTGCGCGGCGACGACCGCAGACCGTTCGGTCCGTTCATCAACCTGCTGCCGCAGCAGACGGAGCTGAGGATCGGGCCGTGCACGGCCCGGGTGAACAACCTGTCGACGGGGCTGATCGACGACCTGATGGTCACCGTCGTCGAAACGGGCGACGGCGGTATCGAGCTCCATCTGAACGGCAACCCGGACCGCTACACGGAGCCGGAGATCGCCGGCCACCTGGCCCGGCTCGCCGAGTTCGTCGAGCGGTTCGCCGCGGCCGACGCCGAGCAGCGGGTGGGCGGCATGCACATCGCGACCGACGACCGCGCCGCATGGCTGCGCACGGCCAGTGGGCCCGAGCGCACGGCGGAGTTCGACTGCGTCGTGGACCGGATCCGCGCGCTCGCCGCGAAGCACCCCGATGCCGTGGCCGTCGCCGAGGACGGCGCGTCGACCACCTATGCGGAACTGGCCGGCCGGGCCAGCGCCATCTCCCGTGGCCTTGCCGGTGCCGCTCTGGTCGGCGTGCTCGCCGGGCCGGGCGCCGGGTTCATCGCCTCGGCACTCGGCGTCATCGGAGCCGGCGGGGCCTACGTACCCCTCGACGTCAACGCCCCCGTGGCCAGGACCGTCGCGCTGCTCGTCGACAACGGCATCGACTGCCTGATCACCGACACCGAGCACCGGGACCTGGCCGACGAGGTGGCCGCCGCCACCGGGCGGGAGATCCGGGTGGTGGTTCCCGACGGCACCGAGGACGCGGCGGACGCCCTCGCGCCGCTCGCGGGGTCCGGCCAGGACCTGGCGTACGTGATCTTCACCTCCGGCTCCACCGGGAAGCCGAAGGGGGCGATGGTGCACCGGGCAGGGATGATCAACCACCTGCTGGCCAAGGTCGACGACCTGGCACTGACCGACCGTGACGTGCTCGTCCAGAACGCCCCGCTCACCTTCGACATCTCCGTCTGGCAGATGTTCGCGCCGCTCGTCGTCGGCGGCCGGGTCCGGGTGGTCGGCCGGGACACCGCCGCGGACCCGGACCAGTTGTTCTCGCTGACCGCCGCCGAAGGCGTCACCGTGCTGGAGCTCGTACCGTCCCTGCTGCGCGCGGCGCTCGACGCCTGGGACGTCGTCGGCGCGCGGGTGGACCTGCCGGCGCTGCGGTTCCTCATGGTGACGGGAGAGGCGCTGCCCGCAGATCTGTGCCGGCGCTGGCTCGCCCGGCATCCGGAGATCCCCCTGGTCAATGCCTACGGCCCGACGGAGTGCTCCGACGACGTCACCCACGCGCGGATCGAGCCGGGCACGGTGGCACCCGGCGAACTGGTCCCGATCGGCGCACCGGTGCGCAACACCCGGCTGTACGTGCTCGGTGACGACCTGCGCCCGGTGCCGCCGGGCGCGGCCGGAGAGCTGTACGTCGGCGGCGCCGGGGTCGGACGGGGATACCTGGGAGACCCGGGGCGGTCGGCCGCCGCATTCGTCGCCGACCCCTTCGGGCCCGCGGGCTCCCGGATGTACCGCACCGGCGACCGCGTGGTGTGGGGCGAGAACGAGCAGTTGGTCTTCCTGGACCGCAGGGACTACCAGGTCAAGATTCGCGGTCACCGCATCGAGCTGAGCGAGATCGAGGTGGCACTGCGCGAGGCCGCGAACGTCGCCGACGCCGTCGTGAAGGTGGTCGGCGACGCGTCCGGGCACAAGCAGCTCGTCGGCTACTGCGTCCCCCGCGAAGGGACCTCGCTGCGGACCGACGACGTCCGCGAGCACCTGGCCGGACTGCTGCCCGAGTACATGGTGCCGCCCACCCTGCTCGTCCTCGACGCGCTGCCGCTGACCGCGCACGGGAAGGTCGACCGCAAGGCGCTGCCCGAACCGGTGACCGGTCGGGCCGGCGCCCCCGTGCGGCCGGACGCACCGCGCACCCGGAGCGAAGAGATCATCTGCGCCGTGTTCGCCGAGATCCTCGGCGTGCCCGGCGTCGGCGTCGACGACAACTTCTTCGCCCTGGGCGGAGACAGCATCAGCTCCATCCAGGCGGTCAGCCATGCCCGCAGGGCCGGACTGGTGATCACGCCGACGCAGATCCGCAAACACCGCACACCCGCGGCCATCGCCGCGGTGGCCGCGCCGCAGGAGCGGGCGGCACGACCGGTGGCCGAGCCGGACGACGTCGGCGAGGTCGAGCTGGCTCCCATCGCCCACCAGCTGCGGGAGGACCTGGCCGTGCTCGACGCACGGTCCCGGGAGTACAGCCAGTACGTGGTGCTGATGACCCCGGCCGGACTTGACCTCGACCGGCTCACCGGGGCGGCCGCCGTGCTGCTCGACCATCACGCGTCCCTGCGATCGCGGCTCGCGGTGCCGGCGGAGGGCCTGTGGTCGCTGGAGGCGCTGCCGAAGGGATCCGTGCCGGCCGCCGACGTGGTGCGACGCGTCGATGTCTCGGCCGTCGCCGACGACCCGGCCGCACTGGCCGCCGCCGTCCGGGAACAGACCGACGCGGCCAGGCGCCGGCTGGCGCCGGAGGCCGGACTGGTGACACAGCTGGTTCTGCTCGACGCGGGACCGGAGCGGCGCGGCCGGCTGGTGTGGCTGACACACCACCTGTGCGTCGACGGTGTGTCCTGGCGGATCCTGGTGTCCGATCTCGCCGCCGCCTGCCGGGGCGGCTCGCCGGAGCCGGTCGGCACCTCCTACCGCCGGTGGACACGGCTGCTGGGCGAGCAGTCCCGTACCGCCGAGCGGGTCCGCGAATACCCCCTGTGGACCGGGCAGTCGGCAACAGGCGCCCCGCCGCTCGGCGACCGTCCGCTGGACCCGGCGCGCGACGTGTACGGCTCCGCGCACCGGCTCCGGCTGGAGCTGCCCGCCGACGCCACATCGGCCCTGCTGTCCTGTGCCCACCAGGCGTTCGACGGCGAGATCAACGATCTGCTGCTGACCGGCCTCGCCCTCGCGGTCGCCGACTGGCGCCGCCGCCGCGGCCAGGACGGCGACGGAGTGCTGATCGAACTGGAGGGACACGGACGCGAGCAGTTCACCGACGACGTCGACCTCTCCCGCACCGTCGGCTGGTTCACCAGCGTCTTCCCGGTACGGCTGGGGCTCGGCGAGGTGGACTGGACCGATCTGTGGGCGGCGGGCGAGTCGGCCGGAACCGCGCTGAAGCAGGTCCAGCAGCAGCTCCGGCTGCTTCCCGACCACGGGCTCGGCTTCGGACTGCTGCGCCACCTGAACCCCCAGACCGTCACCGGTCTCGCCCGGCAGGGCGTCCCGGAGATCGGGTTCAACTACCTGGGCCGGTTCCAGGCCGACGCCGCCGCGAGCGACTGGTCCCTCGACACGGACCACGCCGTCGTCGGCACCGGAGTGGACCCGCAGATGCCGTTGCGGCACGTGCTCGCGGCGACCCCGGTGACCGAGGACCGGCCGGACGGACCGCATCTGGTCGCGGACTGGATCTGGGCCGCGGATCTGCTGGCCGACGCGGACGCCCACGACATCGCCCGCTCCTGGTTCCGTGCGCTTCGGACCCTGGTGGCGCACGCCGAGAGCTCCGCCGTGCCCGGTGACACCGGGAGCGACACGCTCGCGCTGTCGCCGCTCCAGCAGGGCCTGCTCTACCAGGCGGAACTCGACGAACAGGGAACAGCCTCCTACCTGCTCCAGGTCGTCGTCGACATCGAAGGGCCCTTCGACGCCTCCGTGTTCCGATCGGCGGCCGCGGCGCTGCTGGCGCGCCACGCCGGCCTGCGCGTGAGCTTCCCCGACCGGCCGGACGGGGATCCCGTACAGGTCGTGTCGCCCGAGGTTCCGGTGCCCTGGTCGGAGACCGACCTCTCCGGTCTGCCGGAGCAGGAAGCCGAGATCGCGCGGCTCACCGACGCCGACTGGTCGCGCGGCTTCGACGTCACGACGCCGCCGCTGACACGGTTCACCGTGCTGCGGCTCGCGGACGACCGGGTCCGGCTGCTCTGGACCACGCATCATCTCCTGGTCGACGGCTGGTCCATGGGGGTGCTCGCACGCGAGCTGTTCACCCTCTACGGCAACGGGATCGACACCGCCGCACTGCCTGACGCACCCTCCTACCACGCCTACTTCTCCTGGCTCGCCGACCAGGACGCCGAGGCGGCACGAGCGGCCTGGCGGGCCGCGCTGGACGGCGTCACCGAGCCGACCCGCATCGGCGCGGCCCAGCAGCCGAAGGCCCCAGGACAGCCGGAGCTCTCCGGACCGTCGCAGGGCTCCTCCGGACAGCGGGAGACCCACGGCCGGCGGGACACCTCCGGACTGCCGGACTCCGTCGAGCTCGAACTGCCCGAAGACCTCACGGAGCAGCTCACCGCCTGGGCCCGCCGGCACCATCTCACCCTCAACACGGTCCTTCAGGGCTGCTGGGCCGTGGTGCTCGGCCGGCTGACCGGACGCTCCGACGTGCTGCTCGGAGCGGTGAGCTCCGGGCGGCCGCCCGAGCTCCCCGGCATGGAGTCCATGGTCGGCCTCTTCCTGAACATGCTGCCGGTCCGCGGCCGGCTCGATCCGGCCAAGCCGGTCGTGGAACTGTTCGGCGAAATCGCCGACCAGCAGACGGATCTGCTGGACCACCAGCACATCGGCCTGGCCGAGGTGCAGCAACTCGCCGGCGTCGGGCAGCTCTTCGACACGGCCATCAGCTTCCAGAACCAGCCGAAGGCCGACATCACCGACCTCGACGCACTCGTTCCGGATCTGCGGCTGAAGGGCGGCGAAACCCGGCTGGCGGCCGAGCGCGGTCTCGCCGTACTGGTGGTGTATCCGGGCCGGCGCCTGACCCTGGACGCCCAGTTCCGCCCCGACGTGTTCGAGCGCGCCACGATCGAGGACCTGCTGGACCAGCTGGTCCGGGTGGCGAGGACCGTGCTGGCGGAGCCGGACGTCCGGGTCGGCCGACTGGGGCTGCTCACCGCCGAGGAACACCGGCGCATCGTCGGTGACTGGGGCGGTCACGCCGCTTCCGCTCCCGAGACCGTGATCCCCGCGCTGTTCGCGGCCAGGGTCGCCCACGACCCTTCCGCGGTCGCCCTGGTGTCCGGCGACACCGAGCTGACCTACCGCGAGCTCGACAGCCGGTCGAACCGGCTCGCACGCCTGCTGGTCTCCTCCGGTATCGAGCCGGAGAAGATCGTCGCACTCGCCCTCACCGATCCGGTCGAGATGACGACCGCAGCCCTGGCGGTGCTCAAGTCCGGAGCCGCGTACCTGCCGGTCGACCCGCAGTACCCGGCCGACCGCATCGACTTCATGCTGTCCGACAGCCGGCCGGCGCTCCTGCTCACCACCGGGGCGACGAGCCCGCGGCTCCCGGAGCCCGGCTGCGACGTCCTGCTGCTGGACGAGCCGGAGACGGCCGAGGCGCTCGCCGGACTCCCGGACGGGGCTCTGTCGGATGCCGACCGGGCCGGCGCCCTGCTGCCCCGTCACCCGGCCTACGTCATCTACACCTCCGGCTCCACCGGTCGCCCCAAGGGCGTGGTGGTCGACCATTCCGGCTTCGCCGCGATGGTGGCGAGCCTGATCGAACGCTTCGGTGTGGACAGTGACACCCGGGTGCTGAAGTTCGCCTCGTTCAGCTTCGACGCGTCGGTCTGGGAGCTGAGCCTGTCGCTGCTCGGCGGCGGCGCGCTCGTCGTGGCCGACGAGGAGAGCCGTCTCTCCGGCCGGCGCCTGCTCGAACTGCTGCACCGGCACCGGGTGAACCTCGCCGGGCTGCCGCCGGTGGTCGTCGCGGCACTTCCGGAGGACGCCCGGCTGCCCGACGACATGACCCTGATCGTCGCCGGTGAGGCGTGCCCGCCGCACGTGGCGGCCGAGTGGTCCGGCCGGCTGCGGATGTTCAACGGGTACGGCCCCACCGAGGCCGTGATCGCGTCGACGGTGAGCGACCGGCTCAGCGGCTCGGGCCGGCCCCCGATCGGCCGGCCGACCCGAGCGCACCGGGTCTACGTACTCGATGCCGCGCTGCGCCCGGTCCCGGCCGGTGTCGTCGGTGAGCTCTACGTCGGCGGCAACCTGGCCCGCGGCTATCTGCACCGGGTCGGCCTCACCGCCGAACGGTTCGTCGCCGACCCCTTCGGCCCCGCCGGGGAGCGGATGTACCGCACCGGCGACCTGGTGAAATGGCAGCCGGACGGCCAGCTCGACTATGTCGGCCGGGCCGACGAGCAGGTGCAGCTGCGCGGCTTCCGGATCGAACCGGGTGAGGTCGAATCCGCGCTGACCGCACAGCCGGAGGTGAGCCAGGCCGTCGCCGTCGTACGCAACGACGGAGGCGAGGACCGCCTGGTGGGCTATGCGGTCCCCGCGACGGCCGGTGCCCCGATCCCGACGGATCTTCGCGCACGGCTCGCCGCAGCACTGCCGGAGTACATGGTTCCGTCGGCGATCGTCACGCTCGAGGAGATCCCGCTGACCCCGCAGGGAAAGGTGGACCGCAAGGCGCTGCCCGCCCCGGAGCGTGCCGCGGGCCACGGCGGCCGAAAGCCGCGCAATCCCGTCGAGCGGACCATGTGCGAGATCTTCGCGGACGTGCTGGGGCTGACCGAGGTCGGTATCGACGACGACTTCTTCGAACTCGGCGGCCACTCCCTCCTGGCGACACGCGTGGTCAGCAGGGCACGGTCACTGCTGACCGTCGAGCTGCCGATCCGCACGCTGTTCGAGGAGCGGACGGTCGCAAGCGTCACCCGGCACCTCACCGCCGGGGACGCCGTCCGGCCGGCACTGCGACCGGCGGACCGGGCCGCAGCGGATACGGGCAAGGGCCTGCCCCTGTCCTCCGCACAACTGCGGCTGTGGTTCCTGAACCGGCTGGAGAGCGAGTCCGCGGCCTACAACGTGTCCTTCGCGTCGAGGCTGTCCGGTGAGCTGGATGTGGCGGCGCTGGATGCTGCGCTGGCCGATGTGGTGGGCCGGCACGAGAG
>NZ_JBSGZO010000024.1:0-43803 GCF_053611045.1 Streptomyces sp. NPDC054841
CGTACGGCGGCGTACGACCCGGCGAAGCCGATCGCGGCGATGACCACCGCTCCGGCCACGACGACGCCGATGAGTATGCGGTGCGTGCGTGTCAGGTGCACAGGGCGCCTCGGCTCCGCTGACTCCACAGTTCCCTGCCCTCCCATTGAGCTGTACTCGCCTTTGTCGGGCCATGCGTGTGCTTTCGTGGGCTCTTCGGTCGCGGTTTGGCGCCGGTTTTCGTTGTGTCAGCCCGGTTGGCGTGGGCGGGTCGGTCGGACAGCAGCAGTCGATGGTCTTCTCGGCCTATGCGGCCGGCGGTATCGCTTCCAGCCAGTAGGTGGCAAGGCGCCCCTGTGCGCGTCCCAGTTACAGAGCCTGGCGCATCGCGGATTCGTTCAGCAGGTCGTTGATGAGCTGCTCGGTCTCGATCTCCAGCGAGCAGTCGAGGGCTCGGTTGATCTGTTGGAGCCGGGTGATGGCGGTGTGCAGTCCGGAGCGGTTGCCGGCGGCGTGCTCGATGCGCATCCAGTCGCGGTAGAGCAGCTCGGCACTGTCGTCGACGTCAAGACCGGCCGCTATGGCCTGCCGGGCCGCTGCGAGGTCGTGGTGCGGTCCCGGCGCGGTGCGGTATGTGGCCACGGTGTGGGCGATGTCGAGGATCCGGGTCGTCATTTCCTGCTGGTAGGGCTCGGCCCAGGGGAGCGGGCGGGTACCGAAGGGGCGGCCTCGTACCAGGCCGAGTGCCTTCTCCAAGTCCGGGAGACCGGCCGGGCCCAGGGGCAGGGCGCGCTCGGCGAGTTGGGTGAAGCGTGTCCAGTCGCACCGTACGGCCCCGGAGATGCTGTAGGGGTCGTCACCGGAATGCCGCCGTGGCACGTACGGCTTGCCCGACGGGTCGTTGCCGAGGGCACGTCGCAGTCCCTGCAAGCGGGCGTTGAGGGTGTCCTTGGACCAGGGGCTGACTGGGTCCATGTCGGCGCACAGAATGTCAGCGCTGCGGCCCGGGCGGAAGTACAGCAGGGCGGCAAGCTGAGCCTGGCGGGGACCGTGGCCGGTGCTGGCGACGCCGGTTACCTCTACCGGGCCCAGAACCCGGATCTCCGGCGCGTGCAGGTCCTGCGCTTCGGCTTCCTCGCCCTCGTCGGCGACAGGCTCCACGTCTTCCCCGGGGACAGGGACCTCCGCTGCCGGGGCTTTCGGTGTGTCCGCGGCGGGTTCCTCGACCAGCTCGGTGTGAGGGTCCGCGGGCATTTCGGGAGTGGGCAGCAGACGCAGCCCTGAAGGATCGGTCGACGCGGCCAGCAACGCCGGGAACACGTCTGTGTCGGAGGCGTCTGCTGGGGCTGCCGGCGCCACGTTCTGCTTGTTGTCGGCGGGCGATACCGGTTCGGTTGGAGTCAGCGCCTTACAGTCCGGCTCGGGGCCGGGTTCGTCGGGCACGTCCTGCCACGGGCCCTCCGCGGGGTCGGCGCTCTGCCCGGAGACGGCCAAGGCCGTGGTGATCTGCTGGTAGGCGGCGTGCTCCAGGCGTTGCAGCGTGATCGAGGTGCCGGCGTGCTCGAGTTGCTGGGGCTCGTCGAGTGAGGCGCCCAGGATCTCCGCGTCGGGGAAGTGCGGGGCCGCTCCGCTCGCAGGGGCCACTAGGGCGACGGGAACACGATCGGCCTTGTCTATGAGTTCGGCGACCTGCCAGGCCAGGTCGGAGTCCAGCGTGGTTGCGCAGAGCAGCACGTAGGGCTGGTGGCTAGACTCGGGCAGCTGGTGGGCCTCCAGCAGTCGTTCGGTGAGATCCCGCAGAGCGTGCGCGGGCTGACGCATGTGCGCGATCCGGGAGGTGGGCAGCAACTGCGGCAGATCGTCGCCGAATCCGACGGTGACGACCTCGACCTCGGCCGCCCATGGGCTCATTCCCAGTTCCAGGGCGAGCGAGGTGCACACCTCGGTGATGTGCACCGTGTTGCCGTCCAGCAGCAGCGCCGGCAAATCGGTGAGGTTGAGCAGCAGCAGCTCGCCGGATTCGGTGCTGCCCACGGTGACCAGTCCCGGATACGGGGCAGGTACCTCGCGTGCTGCTTCCTCGCTCAGGAGTTCCGCGCTCGCGGGCAGCACCCACCAGCCGCCGCGCCCGGCCGTGAACGGTGCCTGCGGCTTCTGCGCGAGGTCGTCGGGCAGGACCTCGAGCGAGCGCGTGCCGATTCGCGCGGCCCGCAGCTTGGGCGGCCGTCCGTCGGCGTCGGCAGCCACGTGATGGGCCAGGGTGCGCAGGGCCATGTCCAGGTGGGCTGCGCCGGCCGGCTCGGCGGCCGCGGCCAGCTGGGCCTCGGACGCAGAGGTCTCGGGAGCGATCGCGATCTTCTCTCCGGGCTTGCGGCGTCGGCGCTGCAGCAGCCTGCGCAGCGCGAGCGCGCCGGTGATGGCGGCGGCAAGGAGCGCACCGGCGCCCAGGACGGTCCGGAGCTGCAGCGGATGACCGACCGGTGCCGACTCTTCCGGCGTTGCTGTGGTGGGGGAGGGGAGCGTGTCGGAGGTTTGCGGGGATGCGGGAGAGGCGCTGCTGTTGGGCTGTGGTGTCGCGGATGGGGCTTCCTGGCCGGCTGGCTGCTGGGCAGGCTGGGAGGCGTGCTCATCGGGCCTGGAGGTCTCCGGCGGCGCGGGGCTGGAGTGGTTCGGCGCGGGTGGGGGAGCGGCGCGCGTGTCACCGTCCGGGTCCTGGGCTGCCGGGGGAGACTGCTGCTCGCCAGCCGGCTGGTCTCCTGCGGCGTCCTCCTGTGAAGTGTCGTCCTCGACCTGGGCGCCGGGCACGGTGACTTGCTGGCCTGCGTAGATCACATCAGGGTCGGTGATCTGAGGCAGGCCGTCCGGCTGCGGCTTGCCCCGGCTGGCTTCGAACAGCTCGGGCCACTGCCGGCCGTCACCGAGCCGCTCCTCAGCGATCTTGGACAGGTAGTCGCCGGATTTCACGGTGACCACCTGCTCGTTTTCCTCGCCCCCGGCGGGGCCGCTTGCGGCGAGCTGGGTCTGTACGCCGTCATCCTGGACAGCAGCGTGCGCGGTCTTGTGGCCCGCGTCTGCGGGCAGCTGCAATCGCCAGCCGGGCTGCAGAAAGCTGTTGGCCTTGAACACCTGGCCATCGGCCATGGACCGGCCCTCGTTCAGGGCGGCGATGTCCCGCCACCGTTCGCCGTCGCCCAACTCCCGCTCAGCGATGCTCCACAGGCTCTCCGCCGGCCGCACGTCCCGAACCGTGTACATCCCTGCCTCGGTGTCGGGCGTCGCCTGGCTTGCTGGGGCCGGCGAAGCCGGGGCAGCCTGCTGAGGCAAGCGGGCAGCTGTTACGGCGGGAGCAGCCTGAGCAGGCGTTGCCAGCGCCGAACCCGCGGGCAGCAGCACCAGGATGCTGCCGATCAGCGCGGCCGCCGCGCGCTGTGACGCACCCAGCCCACGCGGCGCATGCCAGGTCCGGCCGCGGAGCTGGGCGACCAGCTCCCTTATGGCGCAGAAGGTGAACTGGGCCCAGCCGATCCAGCCGACGGCAACGAGCAGCACGAGGAACGCGGCGCCGGTGTCTTGCCGGTCCAGCAGATGCATCAGGTCGTCGCGGCTGGTCGCCCAGACCACGGGGGTGGCCCAGGCCAGCAGCAGGGGCAGCCCGGCGACCGCGCCGGCCAGGACGAGAAGGCTGAGCACGGCCTTGAGCATCTTCATCACGGTGCGGCCGGCCGTGGCGGCGGGAGTCTGGCTGGTGCGCATCAGGGTCCTTCGGGAGCAGTGACACCGTGCAGGAGCGTGGCCGTGCCCTGGCCCGACACCGACAGTGAGCCGATGCCGACCACGGGCAGGAACTTGGTGGCGTAGGAGTCGGTTGTGGTGACGGTGAGCGTTTTGCCGTCGGCGGACACTGCGACGGTGCCCGCGACGCCGGCGGAGCCTAGATAGGCCTGGGCCGCTGCCTGGGCGGCCTGCGGGTCGACGGTGATGGCCTGGCCGGAGATGGCCTGGGCGGGGTCGATGGCCTGCCCGCCCGCCCGGGCGGCCTCGGTGGCGATGTAGTCGGCGCGCTCGGTGGCGCGCAGTTTCCCGCCGCCGTCGACGGCCAGGCCGATGATGCCGATCAGCGCGACGACGCACACGGCAACGAACACGGTGACCCCACCACGGTCGTTCAACCGGTCTCGCCCACGGCGCATCTGGTGAGTGACCATCTAGCCCTCCCGCCGAGCTTGCGGCCAACGCGCCCCCGTAGCCTCACGGCTATGCCCACCGGTCACACCGCCTGCCACTGCGTCGTCTGCCAGGCCATCAACGACCTGGACACCCGTACCCAGTCGAGCGTCGACACCATCCATCAGCACGGCTGGCAGGTCATGATGATTCCCGCCGACGACCTGGGACCGGGCTGGGCCTACACCATCGGCCTGTGGCACCGGCACCGGATACCCGAGCTGGCGATGTTCGGCCTGGACATTTCGCGGATGCAGACGCTCCTCAATGACCTCGCCCGACGGGCTGTCGAGGGACAACTCTTGGAAGCCGACCAGGAGCTGCACGACATCGCGAACGTCCCGGTCGTCCTCAAGGGCGTCGACTATCGCTGGTACAAGGCGTTCTTCGGTACCGCGATCGGCTACTACCGCAAGCCGCCGTTTCCGTTCCTCCAGGTCGTGTGGCCCAACCGTGACGGAGCCTTCCCCTGGCAGCCCGGTGGAGAAGACCTCCTGGACCGCGAACCCTGGTTGTCGCTGCGTCCCGACGAACACCCCGTCGGGGTCTGGACGCAGGACCTGTGAAGAGGCGACCGACACGCCGTCGCGGACAATGACCTCATGACGCGCTGGTTCCGCAGCTACTGGGCCGAGGAAGACACCTGGTTCTACTTCGAGGTCGACGCCGACGGCTGGGTCACCCGCCAGGTTGAACTCCAAGGACCACTCGAGAAGCCCATCGCCGCAGCCTCGTCGACCGAATGGGAAGCTGCCCAGCAGGCTGGAACCCTCGCCGACTACGAAGCGACGTTCGGTGCCACGGCAGAGGTTCCTGTGCATGAGTGGGACGCACACGAGCCGCAAGACCTCACCGCCGGAGAATTTGAGACCGTCTGGCTCACAGCACGAGCAACCTGCCAAGCAAGAGCTCGAGCACGCTCGACGCACGAAGCGTGAACCCAAGGGCCATGACCCCCGCCTCACGACCCCTCACCCCCTGGGTTCGAGCCCGAGAAGCCTTCGGAATTCGTGAACCCATCGCCCCTCTGCCTGTACTGGTCCACCACCGACGTCGCGGTTGATTCCAAGGTGCGGGCCCCGGGAACGCCGGGCAGCAGGAGATCCGAGAGGTTCACGGTGCAGCGCACGGTCACTGTCACGGTCGCCACCTGTCCTACCGGCACGTTCAGCCCGCTCGCGTTCACGTTCACGCTGCTCGATGCACACGTGATGCCCTGGTCGTCCAGCGATTCGGAGGCTGCCGCGTAGGCCGCGTCTGAGGCAGCGCCTGCGGTGCGGTGAATGGATGCCTCCCGGGCGGCGTCTTCGGCTGCGGCGTCGATCTTCGAGCCGGACATGACCAGGCGGCCGCCGGCGATCGCCAGACACACGAACATGATCAGCGGCGGGATGATGATGGCGGACTCGATCGCGACACTGCCCTCATCCTCACGGGCAGAACGCCGCATCCTTCTCAGCACGGTTTCACTCTCCTGGGACAGTCCAACGCTCTACGGCGCCCGAGGCCGACTGCGTGATCCGAAGACCCGGAATGCCCGGGATCATCGACAGCGCCGTGCCGGACACCTCTATCCGCACCCGCTCGGCGCTGCTGCCGGCCGTGGACACGCTGGCCCCCTGGAGGCTGTCGCCTGCCGTGCGCCCCAGCACCTCCCGGGCCCTGGCCGCGCCGGCGGCCGGAGTGGCCTGGTACGTGCGGGCCGCGGAAAGGCCCTCGCGCGCGGCGGTCAGCGCGATCTGCCGCGCGTAGAACCACATCGAGGCCTGAACGACGGCGACGGTGGCGAGCAGCACGAACGGGAAGACGATCGCCATCTGGATCGACGCCTCCCCACGCTCCTCACGCCATCTGCGTCTCAGCCACCAGGCCCGAAGCCGCACCAGTCGGGCCATCAGATGCCGGACAGGCTGCCGTTGTACCTGGCGATGACGGCGGCGATGGTCCCGGCGATCACCAGGGCGCCGGTGACGGCGGCCACCCAGATGATGACCGTGGTGATGCTGATGTCGCCGCGGTCCGGACGCCTGCCCGCCTCCGTGAGGCGCGCCTCCAAGCGCGTGGCCAGCCAGTGCACAGCGCGGTAGGTACGGGCAGCGGTGTACTTCATCAGGTCACTCTCCAAATTTCGGTGGTCAAGTCAGACGGTGAGCATGCGGATCACCGCGGGGAACGCCATCAGGAGCATCACGAGCACCGCGAGCAGAGCGCCCGGGGCGGTCATCTTCTCGCTGACGGTGTTCGCCTCGGCGGCCTGGGAAGCAAGCAGCTCGGTGTTCAGCGCCGCGGTGCGCGCCCGCAGCGCCATGTAGACGGCGGCGCCGTCGGTGGCCGAGCCACGCATGATGTCCGCGACGTCGTCCAGAGCAGGCAGGTCGTACTGGTGCTTGAGGTCCTCCAGGGCCTGCCACGGCGGGATCTTCTCCAGCCGTGCCCGCCGCAGCGCCCCCTGCAGGTAAAGGAAGGGCCAGCCGCGGCTGACTGCGGCGGCCTTCTCCAGGGCCTCTGCCGGGCCGGCGTCCGCAGCCCGCTTGAGTGCCACCAGGTCGAGATAGGCGGCCAGCGCGTGCGCGAACTCCTCCCGCGCCCGCTTCGCCTGGTCGCGCACCGCCAGGTCCGGCGTGATGAACAGCAGCCCAGCGATGGCGAGTCCGACGACCGCGGGCACGTAGAACGGGACAGAGACGCCCGCGACGATCCAGGGGATCGTCACCAGCACCGGACACAGCAGGCCAAAGCCTGCGAGCGCGGTCTTCTTCAACATGAACTGCCCGGAGCCCTGACCGAGCAGAGCCAGGTTCTTAGCAGGGATACGCACGCCCGGCAGGCGCCCGAGACGGGCCAGCAGCCACCTGCCCCACACCTCGTCCCGGCTCAGCTCAGGCTCAGCCCCAGGCAAGGTCAGCCGGCCGGGTGCGGTGCGCTCCAGCGCGACAGCCAAGGCGGGCTGAGACCGCAGCAGTTCGCGGACCAGGAGCGCAAGACCGGCACCGATAGTGCCGCCTGTGAGCACCATGGGAAACACGTTCACCTGATTTCTCCCAGGATGCCCCGGCCTTCAGGCCGGGGAGGAATGGTCCTTGGATTGGAGCCGCGGAGCGGCCCAGTTCCCTTCGTATCTGTCGTGACCTGTGATTTCGGCTGTTGTCAGTGGTGACGGTTATGTTGTTCGGGTGAAGGTTGTGGTGCAGGTGAAGCTGCTGCCGTCGCCTGAGGTGGCGGCGGCTTTGGCGGCGACCCTGCCCGTGTGCAACCGGGCGGCTGACGCCACGTCTGTGGTCGCGTACGAGAGGGGCATCACGTCTCGTAACGAGTTGCAAAGGCTGGTCTACGCCCGCCTCAAGGCCGAGTTCGGGCTGGCTGCCCAGCCAGCTGTGCGGGTGGTGAAGAAGGTCGTGGACGCTTATGCCACGTTGCGTGCGAACATCCGGGCGGGGAACCTGGGCCCGGCCACCTCGAGGCGGCGCAGCCGTGCGGAGTCGAAGCCGATCGTCTTCCGCTCCGATGCGGCCCAGCCGTATGACGACCGGATTCTGTCGTGGCGGCACGACGCGCAGAGGGTCAGCATCTGGACCGTGGCCGGGCGGATCAAGAACGTCCGGTACACCGGGCACCCTGGCCAGTTGGCGATGCTGGCGAAGTACCGCAAGGGCGAATCGGATCTCGTGCACCGTGACGGCATGTGGTTCCTGGTCGCTACCTGCGAGGTCCCCGAAGCACCGCTCCACACCGAGCCTGTGGATTGGATCGGTGTGGACCGGGGGATTGCCAACCTCGCCACTACGTCCGATGGGGACAACTATCAGGGCCGCCGTCTTGGCCGGTACCGGCGCTGGCACGCCCGCAAGCGGGCTGAACTCCAGGCGAAGCAGACCCGCTCCGCGACCCGGCAGACCAAGCGCCGGGCGAAGAGAGAAGCCCGGCACGCCGCCCACGTCAACCACAAAATCAGCAAGGAGATCGTGGCCGTCGCACAACGCACCGGACGCGGTATCGCCCTCGAAGAACTGGGTGGCATCCGTGACCGGGTACGGCCCTTCCGCGACCAGCGGGCCGCGCTCTCCTCCTGGCCATTCCACCAGCTCGAAGAACATATCCGGTACAAGGCCCAGCGGGCCGGGGTGCCGGTGATCTTGGTGGACGCCCACTACACCTCGCAGATGTGTCCCAGATGCGGGCATACGGCGAGGCACAACCGTCCCACCCGGGACACCTTCTCCCGTCGTCGGTGCGGGCTCGCTGGCCCCGCCGACCACGTCGCCGGGGTCAACGTACGCAACCGCGCACGCTCGGCGTGGGTTCTCGTCAACGGACCCGTACCACAAAGGACCTGAACACCTCCTTTCGCTGGTAGATGCGACCCGTGGCCGTCCTGCCGTAGGGGACAGTCGGGAGCGCGACAAGGCGTAAGACGACTGAGTCAACAAGCTCGGTCGCTTACGGCCGAGAAGTTGACCGCTGGACCCCCTCCAGCTCGCGCCCGATCGGCTGCGCAGATGAATCGGCAGCGACAACGGGCAACCGGACGGTGCTGCGCGCGTCGGGCACCAGAAAGCGCGGGATGCGGCGGAAGGCGCCCAGCTGGCGCATCAGGGCGAGCGTGCCGACGAACCCAGCGGTCAGGAAGGCCAGAACGAGCTGGCCGAGCAGCGTGGAGTACGGGGCGGTATAGGACGGCACGAAGAACCCCGCGACGATGATCCCGACGGTGATGAACGTCATCCACCGCACCGTGATTCGGGGCTTGGCCCGGTCTGCCTCGATGCCGCGCTTCTTGCCGACCTCCTCGCGGACCGTGGCCGCAAGGTCCTCCAGCGCCTGGGCCAGGCCTGGACCGCGGTCGTTGACCGACAGGATGAGCGCAGCGATCACCTTGTCGGCCGTGACGTCGTCCAGCTCGTCGGCGAAGGCACGCAGCGCCTCCTCAGGACGCCATCCCAGGCGAAGCCGCTCGGACAGGTTGACGATCTGCTCGGTGAGCTCCTCCGGAGCCCCCTTCCGGCTCGTGATCATTGCCTGTTCCAGGCCCATACCGAGACGAAGCAGGCCAGCCAGCCGCTGAGTCCACTCACTCAAGCCCTCCAGTTGGCCGATGCGGCCCTGCGCGGCCTGAGCCGGGGCGATCAGCCACGGCACACCGATCACGGCCGAGCCGAGCAGCACTCCGGCCACAAAGTTCCCGGAGGCCAGCCACACACCCAGGCCCAGCACAACCGCCCCGACCACGAGCGTCCGGCGCCGCAGCTGTACGTCCTGCGACTGCCCCGGCCCCGTCCTCGATGCTCGCCACCGCTGCCGCAGCGGGGCCCTGCGCGGGGCGTCGGTGCCGATGACACCGACCACCACACCGATCAGCCCGGCCATTACGGCCATGCCGCTCAGCAGCGCCCACAGCAACGTCACTGGGCCTCCACCTTCAGCGGCAGGGGAGCCTGCCAGGCGCCAAGAGAGTGTTGCAGCAGCGCCGAGTCGAACCCGACGCGCCTGAGATCGTCGATGCACGACGGGTCCATCCGCGGCACTGCGCGCTGCTCACCGAACTCAAGCCCGGGGGAGAAGATCTCATTGGCCGCGGGGCGGCCCAACTCGCCCATACCGGTGACCTCCATGATGTGGGAGACGAACCGGTGCCGACGGCCGCCGACCTGCGTCTCATCGATCATGGATACGTAGACGACGAAGTCCAGGCCGTTGGCGATCTGCCGGTAAGCGAGCTGCTCGGACAAATTGCTCCAGGCGAGCGCGTACAGCTCGGCGATCCGGTCGAAGACGATGTCAGGGCGCCGGGCGTGGATGGTGCACAGGGTGCCGCCCGCGCCATTGGTCAGGGCCTGCATCATGGCGATGATTTCGGGACCGCGGACCTCGCCGACGACGATCCGGTCCAGCGACATCCGCAGCGACGGGTGAATCAGGTCCAGCAGCGTGATCTCGCCGACGCCGCGCCCGGAGGCGTCCTTCTCGCCGTTGGATTCGCGTCCCATGAGGGAGACGACCTGGCGGTGGTAGCCGTTGGTGTCCGCGTGGAGCTCGTCCTCGGTCTGGATCGTGGCGAACCTGGTCTCCGGATCGACCTCCCTGAGCATCGCCCGCATCAAGCTGGTCTTTCCGACCTTCTGCTTCCCGGCGATCATGACGTTCTTCTCTGCGCGTACGCAGGCCGCCAGGAACTCCTTGATGATCGGGTCGATGGTGCCCAACGCGACCATGTCGTCCAGGTCGGCGTGCTTGACTCGGTGGCGGCGGATCACCGCATACGTCTTCGGACCCAGCGCGGTGATGGCCTGGAGCCGAGATCCGTCTTTCAACGCCAGCGCCAGCATCGGGTTCGCCGTGGAGATCGTCCGCTCGCTGTGCCCGGAGTCCCGCGCCAGCTCGCGCAGCAGCTCCAGCAGCTCCTCTTCCGAGTCAGCCACCGGGCCGACCAGGCGGCGCTGTCCGTCGCCATAGTCCAGCCACACCTCGTCGTGGCCCTGGATGATGATGTCCTCGACTCGAGGGTCATCCAGATACGGCTGGAGTCGGCCTGCCCGATAGAGCAGGTCGTAGACCGCGCGCCGCAGGGCGTCGTCCTCCTGCGCAGTGGGGTTCACGCTCCGCTCGACGGCTTGCGCGTCCGACCACAGGGCGACCGCGTCATTGATCCAGCGCAGGCAGTGCTGCTCCTCGGTGGCGCGGTCCAGCGAAGGGTCGGTCTTCAGTAACTCCTCGCGCTGCTTGGAGACTTGCCTCGCGATGTGGCGGGCGATCTTGTAGTCGACCTGGACGTGCGGAACTGGCGTGCCCACCATGTACGGGTCCGCTGCCCTGCCTTCCACGGCGGTGCCTGTGGCCTGAGAAGGCCACTGCTTGTGCACAGGGCGGCCGTTCACGGGCGGGCGAACGGTCGGATCAGGGTGAAGAGGCCTACCGCGCATACGCCACCTGCCCCTCGTCGGGACCAGCCATGCGCGGGGCCAGCCAAGACCTACGCAGCACGGCCCGCTGCACCAGCACCGTGCTCGCCGTCCGGGCCGCCTTCATCAACGCCGACCTCGTGAAATGACGCGGCTGCTCCGCCCCGTCGGACAACACCCGCGCCTCCTTCGGCGCATACGGCAGCGTTGCCACCACCGGCACCCGCAGCACACGCTGTACTTCCCCAGCCGGGTAGGGGCCCTCGTCGACCATGAGCAGCCCGATGTTGCCCACCCGCTCCTCCAGCGCTTCGATACGCGCCTGCGCGGCCTGCAGACACCGCAGCGTGTTCCGCACGACGACGATCAGAGCGTCCGCACGCTGCGCGAGCACCGCCGACGGCCCGAACGCACCGCTGCGCCCCAGGTCGATCAGCACATCGTGGCCGTCCGCGGGCAGTGCGTCGATGCCGCGGAACATGTCGGCCAGCGGTTCCCACACCGGCCCGAGTCCGGCCGCCTGGGCCGGGTCGGTCACCCCCGGCAGCAGAAGCCGGTCACGCGGAGACTCCTGCTTCCCGTCCTCGCTGCTGAGATCCACCAGCTGCCGCCAGAAGGCGTCCTTCAGCTCGCCTTTGCGGGCGGCCACCGAGAGGTTCCGCAGGCCGTACCGGTCACCGAGCGTGCCCTGCAGCAAGCCGTGCAGCACCGCCCCGCCGTCCGGATCGCATTCGGCCAGGATCATCCGCCTGCCCGCCTCGATCGGCCACATCAGCAGCAGCGCCAAAGCGCTGGTGGTCACCCCGGGCGCGCCGCTGCAGCCAGCCAGCGCGATCACAGCCATCAGCTACCGTCCTGCGCATCGAGAATGAGTCGGAAGGTGCCGGTGGCAACCCATGCCGCAACGGTCGGGCCGTCGCCGGCCGACGTGGCCACATCCACGACCACAATCCCGGTGCCCGGCGCGGCTTTGGAAGCCTTCACCACGCGTCCGGCGATCGGGGGCGCCGTGGCCGGATCCTTGGGGAGCTCCTCGCCCTGCGCCGGGACGCGTACCAGCCGCACCCGCTGTCCGGGCACCAGCGCGGTGGCCGGTACCTGCTCAGGCTTGAGCCCGATCGGGACCAGCTGCTCGCCCGGCTTGACCAGCGAATCCTTCGTCACCTGCGACGGGGACAGAAGCGAGCCGGGCCTGAGCTCGACCGCCGCTCGCTTGCCCACAACCGTCTCCAGCTCGTCGGCGCGCACTGCTCTAACCGCCGGGTCCAGGGCCACCGATGCCTTTCCCAGGTCCTGCTCGGTGAGGACTTGACCGACCTGGACGTCGCGCACGACGGTCACCACCTGTGTACGGTGGCCGGCCTGGAGAAGAAGAACTGCCACACCGGCACCACCAGCCGCGATGAGGGCCAGCGACAGGGCAATCACGCCCGGGCGACGCCTGCGCGCCGAGACTCGCGGTGGCGCCACCGGGTCCGCTGCCCGCCCCTGAGACGGCACTCCATTCGTCGCGGCGGCCGTGTGCGCGGCTTCCTTGGTCCTGCTCACGCTCATTCCCTCCGGGAGCTCTACCCGACGACCTGCAGCTCGCCGATCGCCACTTGTTCCTGGGACTCCCTGATCTCCGTCAGCTGTCCCGCCTCGCCGCCCCCGGACACCTGCCAGTCCACGGTCCACGTCGACGTCGCGGTGAGGGTGTACTTGCCGCCGTTCTGCGAGGCCGACGTGCGCAGGTAGGTGTGGCCGCAGGACGGCGATTCCTGCTTCCCAAAGGACGCCTTGTACGGCGTGCCCGGCCCCGTGCAGGTCACCGTTGAGCCATCGCCCATCTTCCAGACAATCTTGGTGACCTTGGCCGTTGCCGTGACGGTGACCCCGTCGGCCGTCGCGCTGGCGGTATTAGGCCCGAACGTGGTGGGGCTCTGGTTCACCCATATCCACACCGGGACACCCACGATGTACTTGCCGGCTGGACGCGGACTTGCGATGTCGGGGCCTGACAGCCGCATCTTGTCCACGGCCTGCTGCGCGACCACAGCCGGGTCGACAGCGGGCACACCGGCGGAACCGTCGGCGACGAACGTATTGATCACGGGCGTGCCACCGGGCCCTGTCAGGCAGACACGTTCGTACACTGCTCCGTCGCTCGGGGACTTGTCCCCCCAGAGTGCGCCTCCGACTGGTGGCTGCGGATCCAGTCTCCTGACCGTGCACACGGGAGCCTTACTGCCACTTGATGCAGCAGGCTTGTCCTTGCTACCCGAACTCCCGCCCCCGCTGCCGTCGACCCCGATGCCCACACAGAAGGACTCGAGGTCACACCCGCCGGCATCAACGGTCGGATCCCCAGCCATCGGGCCGACTGCCAAGGCCAGCGGCAGCACCAGCGCAGCCACGCTCGGACTCAGCATCCCTGGTCCTTCTGCTGAGCCCGCAGGATCACCCACTGCCCATTCCACCTCTCGGCAGTGACGATGCTGATGTACTTGGTGCGCCGCTCCTCGGGGAGTTTCACAACGCGCCCGGATTTGCGCTCGACCAGCTTCCAGGAGGACACATCGACGCAGTCCCGCAGGGTGGCTGTGGGGACCCTCCTCGACATGTCGATCTTCATGACAGAAGGAGAGCGGCTGGGTTCCCCCGTGGTCACAAAGCCCTTCTCCGCCAGGCCCTTGACCTCGTACTCGACTGCCGTGCGGGCTTCACCGACTGCGTACCTCTCCAGATCCGAGCCGGCCACCGAAGCTTTGGCGTAGGCCGCGGCCTTGGCGTCCCAGTAGTGGTTGTAGCTGGCCAGTACGGCTTGGGCGTGCGGATCAGCCGTCTGGCTCGATGAAGGAGAGGGCGTTGACGAACTCGTCGGCGAAAAGCCGGCCGATGGCCTGCTGGCATCGCGGGAGCCGTCGTGGTTGCTGCAGCTGGTCAGTACCGCCAGCGAGCAGAGCGTGACAGCGGCGATGCCTGCCACCCCGTGCGAGGGACGACGTCGGCTATGGAACAGTGCGGTGGTCATGGATCCTCCTCGTATGGCGCCGGTGTTGCCGAACTCCAAGTCACGTCGCCTGCAGGCGAATTCCGTTACGCGCTTCCGCGTGCGTTATGCGTCTCTCTGTCAAGATCTGGCGTCGTTGTAGCAGTTGTTTGTTGTGTTCTGATTCGCACCGGCCCTAACTGCGCTGACTCGCGGTGATGCTGCTCATTGCTGTCGGGGGAAGGTGATGGTGACGCGCCGGTTCTTCTCCCTGCCGGACTCGGTTCCGTTGTCAGAGACCGGGTTGGATTCGCCGAAGCCTTGGACGATGTAGGTGACATTGGCGCCGAGTACCTGACGGAGGGCGTCGCGTACGGCTTCGGCGCGCTGACGGGACAGGGTCAGGCCGTGGGCTGCTGAGCCGAGGTCGTCGGTGTATCCGGCGATGGTGGCTTTCGTCGCGCGCCGGCTGCGGATCTCGCGGGCCACGTCCCAAATGCGCGCCCGGGCAGTCGGGGTCAGCTTTGCGCTGTCCTTGCCGAACAACACCTTGGCACCGATGGCGATGGTGGTGCGGCCCGTGGTGTCCTCGCGGCGTTCGTCGCCGGTACCGGAGACGGTGACGATGTCGGCGGTGACGGTCCGCAGGTCTGTGATGACCGGAGCGGCGAGCGTGGCCCCCGGCACAAGGTGCGGGTCCCCAGAGGGGGTCTCATCGGCGTAGGCCGACGCGACGCTCGCGGTGAGCGCGACCAGGGCGGCTGCGGCGAGGGTAGCCATACGGGTGATCGAGGCCATGGTCATCCACCTAGCACGAGGCTCGCGACGGGAAATGTGGGTAGCTCGAAGCCGAGCCGCGTGCTACTGGCGGGCGGGGCGGGGAACTGGGCGGCGAAGGCCATGCTCTTACCGACGTTGATCTGGTTGATGCGGGTGGTGCACAGGCACAGGCCGGTGGTGTCGCGCAGCACGTAGTAGCGCTTCATGCTCGCCTCGTCGACTAGGGCCGCGCCGGAGACGGACCCGGGGCTCTTGGGCATGTCGCGGAAGTCACCCCGCCAGGCGTTCGTGCCGTAGAAGTTCTTGGTGCCGTTGTTAGTGATACTGCCGCGCACGGTCAGCCACGTGCCGCCGTGGCTGCGTTCGGCGGAGGTGATGCGCAGCGTCAGATCGCCCTCGCCGTCGACCTGGGCCAGTACGCGCCCGTCGCTCTGAGGTGTCGGGCCGGTGCTCTCGGCCGGGACAGCCGAGGTGCTGGGCTGAGCGGGTCTGGCGGGAGCCGGCTTGTCGGTGACGAGGGAGCAGCCGGCCGCGGTGAGAGTGAGGGCCGCGGCCGCGGCAGCGAGCAGGGTCCGGCGGATCCGGTGTGTTCGTGTTCGGGTGGTCATTCGGGACTCCCGTTGAGCATGAGGTGGTTGGGGTCGACGGTGATGGGCCAGATGGTGACCGTGTCCCCGTCGTGGGTGACTGCCTGATGGGGGTACGCGGCCCGGATCGCGTCCACGGCGGCCTGGTCGAAGAGGCCTTGCAGGAGCGCGGCGCCGTCGGTGTGAGTGGTCACTGCGTGGGTGCCGGGGGGCCAGATGGTGATGACGCTGCCGTCCCGGGTGAATTGCAGGTGCGGCAGCACGGATCGCAGCTCCACCAGGTCGTCCTCGGTGAACGAGCCGTGCAGGCGGATCAGGAGGCGGTGGTCGTCCACCTGTTGGGTGTGCACGGGCAGGACAGCTTCCGGGAAAGTTGCCGGAACCGGCCCGCAGGCCTCCCCGGAGCGGCGCGCGCCAACCGTCTGTTCGCGCGCGCCAGCCCTCGGGCGTGGGTCAGCCCGCATAGTGCGTGACCATCCCGTGCGTGAACCACACCGCCCACCCGAGAGGTACGAGCGCCACGTACGCCAACGGCCGTTGGTGCACTGGCGCGCCCTCCGGCAGTGAGTGCTGTCCCGGCGCGGGTACGGAGGCGGGCAGCTTGCTGTACTTCCGGTGGGCGATCAGGTTCCACACCAGCGTGAAGGGCGTGAACGCGACAAGCGAGAGTGGGCTAAACCAGCCCAGGCAGAGCGTCTGCACCGTCATCTGACGGACGACCGCCCGCCCGCAAGAACGGCAGAACGGGCCCTCCATCTTGTGGAACCGCATCAGGACGAGCAGGCCCTGGTGGGCACGGACGGTGACGTCTGCGATGTCCAGTGCCCCGCATACCCGGCACCCCGGCGCGGCGGCCGGGTAGCTGGGCAGGCCAGCTTGTACGTGGCCGTGCTGAGGTGGGCCGGGCTGTCCGGCTGGATGCGTGGACGCGGAGCCGCAGGGCCCGGCATGGGTCGGGTACTGGGAAGGGAAGGGCTGAGCGGTCATGAGCGGGCCTCCTGGCTGTGGGCCGGTATCGGTGCGTACGGGCGGAAGATGGGCTTGAAGTCGGCGTGTGCGGAGAACGCCTCGGCGGCGATGCAGGGCAGCACCCAGCGAAGGGTGTCGATCTGCGCGACGAAGAAATCGTCGTGGCCCATCTGAGCCACTCGCGGGTGCTTCTCCTCGAACTCGGTCAGGACGTCCGCGACGCCGGCGAAGGCCTTCTGCTCGGCCGGGCAGCCGCAGGCATCGGCCTCGGCGATCCGCTTACGGAGAAAACCGCACAGAGCCTGGTCCGCTGTCGGCAGACGGATGACGGTGGAGCTCACCCTCCGCCCCCTCGTGACGGATGAGATTGAGTTGGGGGCTGGTTGCGGCGTAGGGGCATCGGATTCCTTCTCGCGGTCGTGGATCTGGGGCGGAATCGGGGATCGGATCAGGAAGGGATGAAGTTGGTGGAGAAGCAGCCCTCGACCGGCCCCTTGTGGACCGTGTAGCCGCCGGGGATGTCCGCCTTGTACTTCGCCTTGCAGGTCATGAGGAGCAGCCCGCCCGGCATGAGGCCGCGGACGGTGTCGTCGTCCGGCGCGACGACGGCGACAAGACTGGTCCGAAACGAACGGGGCAACAGCACCACGGGGGTGGTGAGCATGGCTATGAGGGGCACTCCTGTGCGGGTGAGTCCTGAGAGTCGAGCGACGTGCAGGGGGCCGGGGGTGCTGAGGCGGTTCAGGTAGCGGGCTGGGGAAGGCGTTGGGGGCCTGGCTGCACAAGTGGGCGGTGCATCAGTGCGGCCAGCGGAAGGATCAGCGCGGCGCCGAGCAGGCCCGTCGCTCCCGTGACGACCGCGGCAAACCGGCCCCCGCCTTGGCCGAGCGCCCAGCCGGTCAACAGCGGGGCGAGGATCACCGCCGCGGCGAGCGTGGCCCCCCAGACCCCGGCGTAGGTGGCGCGTGCATCCGTGGGTGCCAGGTACACAAGGACGTTGCCCGCGGCCACGAACAACACGATCTCTCCGGGCACCAACAGCGCGGCCGTCACGCTGTATCCGAGAGTGGTGGAGGCGTATCCGGCGACCGTCATTCCCGTGCTGAGAGCCACGGCGCTGCTGGCGAGCGGCGCGAGCATCGGGCCGAGGGCCGCCTTGCGGCTGAGCCAGGGAGTCAGGATCGGGGTGCAGAGAAGCACCGCAAGCCCGTTGGCGAGCTGCGTCCATCCATACGCCGCCTCATCCAGACCGTCGGCGGACATGAGCAGGGGAAGCGACTGGAACATTCCGGCGGCCGGGATCAGGGCGGCGAGGCTGGCCAGTGTCAGCAGCCACAGCCGCACATCCCCAAGCGCGACCCGGTGGCTGGGCCGGGCGGCGGACGTGTCGCGGGCCGGCCGAGCGTCGTCCAGGAACCGCCAGGCGATCACGGCGCACAGCGCGCACGCCACCGCGTTGAGCCAGATCAGCGGAGCAACACCGGTTCGTCCGGCGAGCAGTCCGCCGGCGAACCCCGTCCCCGCTGCCGCAGCGTTGATGACGAAGTTCCGCAGCCCGTCGACGGCGGCCCGGCCCTCGTCTGTGGGGATCAGGTCGGAGAGGAGCGCTGTCACGATCGGCCGGGGCGCATCGTAGACGGCCCCGGCGATTGCAGCGCAGGCGAGAACCGTCGGCGCGGACGCGGCATGTGCGAGGAACGGCAGCGTGAGCGTCGCCGTGGCCATCGCTCCGACGAGAGTCGCCCGGCGGCCGAACCGGTCCGCCAGCCAGCCGCATGCCGGCTGCCCCAACAGCCATCCGACACCGAAGGCGGCGAGCACGCGGGCGACCTCGGCGGTCGAAAAGCCGAGGTCCGACACGTGATACGCCAGAAAGGGATACACGTAGCCGCAGCCGCGCACCAGGAACGAAACGGCGAGCAGGCCCCAGATCGAGCGCGGCCAAGTACGGGGCGAGCGATCAGGTACGGCGGGCAGTGTCACGGGCAGAGCGGTGGTGGACACGGGGCGCTCCAGGAAGAGGTCGGCGGTCTTCAGTGGTGCGGCCTCGGCGTCTGACCAGTACGGGCGCCGGGGTCATCGGGGGTGCCGGGGGGACCACGGCACCCCCGAAGTGCCGAGTGGCCGCCCGAAGAGGGCGAGGAAGGAGGGGGATTGAACGGCTCACCGCGTCTCGGCCGGTGACCGACTGGCGGAGGCGGGGAAGCCCCTCAAGCCAGCCGGACCTCGTGGCCGCCCTCCGTTGGAGGTCGGCCGCACGCTGACGGCGACCTAGGAGGGGTTCATCTGGACGGCGATGTAGCGGAGGCTCACCCATCCGTACTTGCCGGCATTGGCTCCGCTCCTGACCTGTACGTAGGCCCACGTGTTCGACCGCCAGCAGCGCACCGTGAGCTTGGTGTCCTCCTGCAGCAGACCGAGGGAGGCGTAGCCGGTGCCCGGCCCGGACCGGAGGTTGACGGTGGTGGAGGCCCAGCCGGTGTAGTCGGCCATCTCTTTGGTGCAGGAGCCCACGGCGCTGGCTGGGGATGCGGCCATAGCTCCTCCGCCGAGGAGGAGCGCCGTGGCGGCGGTTGCAGTGGCGGCCCTGCGCATCAGACGTCGCATGTGTCTTCCTTGATGAGTTGGGTCGGGTGATGCCCGGCCCGTGGCCGGGACGGAGGGTCGTCGGGCGACGCCTCCCGTTTGCGGCTGCCGTGCCTGGACATCAGGAGGTCGCGGCGCTGGCGATCTCGACTGGCCGCGTCGGCCAGCAGAGGGAAGTGGCTCGGCTGGAGGGCTTTGAACCGTGATCTGGCGGCGGGTTAGTACACGGCGCGGGTGTCGGCCAGGTCCCAGTTCTTGGTGGCGATGCCGTCGTCGGCGACGTCCCAGCTGGCCGTCGCGTCCCCGGTCCAGTTCGGGGCCTTGGTCTTGACGAAGACGACGCCGTAGCCGGACGCGCCTCGAGGGAAGGTCTTGCTGCCCTTCTCGGAGTTGTTGATGTACGAGGCGATGTCGCGCCACTCGCAGGTGCCGTATGAGCAGGGCTTGACGATGGTCCGGCCGTGCTCGGCGCGGGAGAGGACCTCGAGGCTGTTGAACCGCTTGCCGCCGATGAAGCCGCTTGTGCCGTCCCAGCTGATTGCGCTCAGCCAGGTCTCGTAGTAGCGGTAGCGCCCGGATATGGCGGTGCGCTGCATGCAGATGGTGGCCTTCACGGTCACGTACGGCTTTCCGGGCAGTGCGAAGGACCGGGTGGATGTCTTGCACTGCTTGGCCGGGGTCGCGGCCTGGGCAGGGGCTGCGGTGGCCAGGGTGACGCTGGCGACGGTTGCGGTGCCGAGTGCCATGGCGACGGTGCGGGTGAAATTGGACATGCCAGGGAAGCCTTTCGGTGGATTCAGCGCATATAGGGCGCGCGAAGGCGTGCTGATGGGCGCCATGTCGCAGCGCTTCTGCGGCGTTGAGGTGTGATCGGGTCGTCGGCGCCTCAGTGGCGCGCAGCGGGGCAGTGAGCGCTAGTCCCAGCCGGGGTCGTTGACCGCGGTGTCCCGGTTCAGCGCGCTGGCGGATCCAGAAGCGAACGTCGAGCGCGAGGGCCTGGCAGTGCCTGAGTCGATGTCGGAGACGCCTGCGCTGATGTAGCGGAAGATTTCAGCGCGGGCTGATGCCCAAGGGCTGTGGATGGTGTGGCCGTGCAGGTGAGGGCGACGGCAGCGCTGACCGCGGTCAGGCCTGCGGTGAGTGCGGGGCGGCACAGAGAAAGCACGAAAGGGGGCTCCCCTCGGGAAACGGGGAGCCCCTGTGCCGTCCATGACAAGCCAGTCCAACTGCCGGGAGATCTATCGGCCCGGCGGTGGGCAGGTCTATCCTGTACGCGGCCGGCGTGGTCGCACACACCAGCTGGAGCACCCCAGTGTCGAGTTGGTCCTTGATCACCGGGTTGTGCATTGCCTCCGGGCGAGGCTTTGGTGGCCGTTCCTCCTGCGAGAGGGACGGTCATCAGTTGTTTGGTCGGTGGTGCTCGGCTTCCGGAGCTGGTCGCAACAGCTGTCGGGAGCCGGGAGGTCCAGTGGCGAGCTTCGCGGCTCGCCCTAACCCTCCAGTCCTTGTTGCTTCGAATTGAGCGGGGGTGCCGCGGCAGGGTGCGGCACCCCCGCTGGGCCGAGTGCCCGTCTGCAGGGGGATGGAGGACGGGCTGTACCGATGGCACGTTCGAGAGGGATGAACGGCGGCGGCCTCTCGGCCAGGCTCGCGTGCAACCCGCGGGGGAGGGCCTCCCCCGCCGGTGTGCCGCGAGGCTGTAGGCGCCCCGCGCTGTGGTGGGGCGAACCAGCATGGTGGCGGTATCAGGATGGGTCGATCTGAGCGGAGAAGTCGCCCAGGCTCACCCAGCCGTCGCCTGTGCTAGGCCCAGGTGGGACCGCTGGTGACGTCGTCCTCGTCGTGCCATGTCGGGTCCCTCTTGACCGACTCGGAGCCCGGGGCGGCGAGGGCGGCGGCCTCTGCCGGGCTGATGCCGGCAGCTGCGATGGCGTGGTGTCGAGAAAGCATGGTTAGTTCCCCTCGGACATGGGGAGCTGCTGCGTTCAGGATGCAGCCGATTCACGTAAGGCGGTGCCGTGTGGATCGGAGCATGCCTATCCTGTGCAAGGCGTGGTTGCGTCACGCCTTGTTGAGCGCCCCAGAGTTGGATGGTTCTGTCGCTGGTGGGCTTGACTCGCTTGACTGAGTCACCGGTGGCCGTCTCGTCATGGGGCGGCCACTGCTGGTTGATCGCCGGCGGGGCCTTTCCAGCCCCGGGGCGACCGGTTCAGTGCCCCATGGCAACACCGCCGTCCACAGGGATGACAGCACCGGTGATGTAGGGCTGGTCAGCGATGAAGCACACGGCAGCGGCGATCTCTACCAGGACCGAGCTGCCCTGAGCCTGTGTCATCACGTCTCCCTACGAAGGCCCCTTCGGTCCCCCGTGCTGTGTCGCGCACGGTTGCAGCAGGCAGCGTGCCCGCGTTTGCACCCGTCATTCGGATGATCGTATTCGCGTACGGGAAGTCATCCTTTCGGACGCGGTGAGCATTAACAACGGGAACTTAATCTCCGGTAATTCAGGTCCTGATGTTAAACCTTCAACTGATCGGTGGCGCCTAAAAGGTAGGGCAGGCTGACTTTGCCCCCATCCAGTGGCCATGCCCTGTCTGGCGGCTAAGGGAGGAAACGCTCTTCGGTATCCCGCCAGAACTCCCCGAGCCGAAACGCGTCGCCCGAGGCGATTCCGAGGGTGTCGTAAAGCGGGCGGAGGTGGTTCTGCACGGTCTTCACGTTGACGCGCAGGCGGTCAGCGATCTGCGACTGGGACTTGCCGGCGCTCATGTCACGCAGGATCCTGCGCTGCATCGCCGTGGTCACGGTGTCCTGCGTCGGCCGCACATGACCGCCCATCCACGGCTCGGCCTGCGACCACTGCTGGCTGTAGAACTCTCGCAGAGCGGCGACCATGCCCGGGTTGGTGACTTTCCATGCCGTCGTCCGGCTGAGGCGTCCGGGCCTGTGATCGGGGATGACCGCGAACGCGTCATCGACTCCGACCACTCGGAAGAACCCTCCTGGCAGGGTGCGTACCTCCGCGCCGTGCCTGGTCACTTCTGCGGCCCAGTCCGCCTGTACCTTCCGTGATCGCGCCCTGTCCAGGTAGATCGTCCGCAGCCCGATGCCCCGGTCGAGGCGTTTCAGGTCCCCTGGCAGCGACTCGGTCATGGTCTTCTCGTCGCGGTCATGCGGGTGGGACGTCCATACCTCCGTGCGAGCCTCGTTGAGCGCCCGCTGAATTTCCGCGTTGGCCAGGTCGACGTTGTCCAGGAACTGCAAGCCGCTCTCGCCGGCCACGGCCCAGTCGGGCATGGTGTCGACGAGGTCGCCCAGCCGCTGGATACGCCTCACGGCCTCGCCTATGGACTCCACCTCGCGGTGCACGCGGCCCCTCCACACCTGGTGCGGGCCCTGCAGGAGGTACTGGTTCTCGCCCCATATGTTCGGTATCGCAAAGCCCGATTCGAGCAGCTCGTCCAGACCGGGTTCACCCGGGTCGGCGTGAAGGTTGCCTTGCTCGAGCCGGCCGCGCTCATAGAGGGCGCGCGCGGCGTCGGAGAGCCTTGTCGGCCCGTGAGCATCCGTCGTTTCAGTACCATCCGACACGTTTTACCCCCTGCGTGTTGGCGAACTTCGCTTGCACGCAACGGTTTTACCTTGTTCCCGGCGTGGTGACCATGGAAGCTACACATGGGGGCGTTCTCGCAGCTCACGAGGGCAAAGTTGGGCTGCAGCGCTACCAGGTGCGGTCGTGTGCGCGAAGCAGGGGGGTCGGCGCGGTGCGTCGACCAGGCAGATCGCGCACGTTCCGCACGAGGGCTTCGACGAGAGGGAACCCATGAAGAGATTCCACAGAGCACTAGCGAGTGTCACGGGATCAGCCGCGGCCGCCGCCGTCCTGTTGGGCGCCGCTGGGGGCAGCACGGCAGTCCTGGCGGATCCGAACTGGGGCAAGGTGCCGGCAGGGCAGGTTGTCGCCGCGCCGCAGGACCCGAACTGGGGCGTGGCTCCGGCATCGGCTCCTGAGGATCCGAACTGGGGCTGACGACCTCCACATCGCATCAACGTGTCGGCCGCTCGGGAGCCGCCCCCTCCCCGAGCGGCTGGCTCCGACGTAGCCACACCAACGGGGAACTGTCATGAACTTATCAACGAGCTTGGGGAGTCAAAGCCGGACGCCGACACGTGCGCAGCCTGTGGCGCCGGATGTACGAAACAAGAGGGACGGGGGACGTGTTGTGCAGCGTGACGGTGATGTGCTGCAGCAGATGCTGCGGGCTCGCAGGCGGGCCATTGCGCCGGAAGACGTGGGCTTGCCGCCGCGACCGTCCAACGGCCGCCGCGGGCCGAGAGTCGCCGGCCTTACCCAGACCGACGTCGATCTCCTGATGGCCAGGGGCGTCGGCACGTACCAGAAGGTCGAGTCGCGCACGCTGCGCCCCTCGTCGGAATACGTACTGGAACTGGCGAGAGTGCTCCGGTTCGGGGACAACGAGTACAACTACGCCCACCTGGCGTTCCTCGGGACCGAACCGGTTCTGCCGCTCAACCCCGACGCCGGTCTGACGGTCCCGCCGGCATGGCAGCGAGCGTTGGAAGGGCAGAGGGAGATGGCATACGTCAACGACCGGCGCTACGACCTCCACCTCTACAACGCGGCGTTCGCGGAGATGTTCCCCAGCGGCGAACCCCCGTCGAACACCATGGAGTGGATGCTCCTGTCCGACGAGGCGAGGGACTTCTGCCTGGAGGACTGGGACACCGAATGGGGGCCCCGTGTCATCCCCCAGTTCCGTGCCGCCCTCGCCGCCCACTCCGACGACCCGGTCCTCAACGGCATCCACGAACGGATCCTGAAGGACAAGCGGGTACGGCGACTGTACGAGCGGGGGGAGGACGCCTACATCCACCCGGACGGTGACCGCAGGCCACTGCACCACGCACGACGTGGACGTGGCTTCGCGACGATGATCGCTGCGCAGCCGCTCAGCTCACCGGGAGCGCGGTCCATGACGATCCTGTTCGACCCAGGGCAGGCCGCAGCGGCCTGATGTCCGGTCAGCGTCGCCAGGCCCGGCGCCGGGCAGTTCCTTGCCATGCTTTGCGGGATGGGCTCGGAGCGTCGTCGGCCACGGCTTTGGTGGCGCTGCAGGGATGTGGCGTCTCAGGCGATCCTTCACGTCAATGTCGTTATCTTCCGCGTGACGGGCCATATGGACAGGTCTCTTTCCTGACGGTCAGTTGGGGCTCATTGTGCAGAGAGATGACGGACATAGAGGATGGGTTCGGTCCGCTCCCGGGAATTCGGGGTGGTCGTTCAAATTGCAGACCAACGAGGGGGGCGCGGTGGCATTCGTCAACCGTCCAGGGATCGTCGACGCGGCATATCAGGTCTCGACCGACGAGATAGCAGACGACATCAGAAGGGCTCATCCTGGGCACCCGAAGATGGCTTCCATCATGCGAATCGCAAAGACCGTTGGTGTCAAGCGAAGACGATTCGTCCGGCCCCTGGAGGAGGTGTCCCGCACCGAACACTTCAAGGACCGCAACGAGCGAACGTTCGCGGACGTCAGTGCCCTGGGAGAGCGCGCGGCCCGAAGGGCTCTGGACGAGGCGGGCATTCAAGCCAGGGACATCGGCACGCTCATCACCTTCCACGCCACAGGGCTGGCGATCCCAGGGCTCGATGTCCATCTCACCAACGCTCTCGGCCTGCCTGCGACCGTCATGCGCATCCCCATGACCCAGCTGGCCTGCGCGGGAGGGGCACATGCCCTGGGGATGGCCGCCGACTTCGCCAAGCCCGGGCAGCACGTCCTGGTTGTCGGCGCGGAGGCCCTCAGCAGCGTCTACCAGCACACCGACACAGGGCTGCCAGCCATGATCTACAAGATGCTGTTCGGTGACGGCGGAGCGGCCGCCGTCGTCAGCACGGAACCGCTGCTGCAGCCCGGCCTGTTTATCGAAAGCACCTGGACTTACCTCCACCGCGACAACGGACGGGACACCGTCGACTACTACAAGCTCCGCGCCGACCACACCGGTTACCACTTCGACTCCACCCCCACCGCGGTCAAAGCCGTCTCGAAGGTGGTGCCGATGCTCCCCTGGGGACAGGGCGACGACCTCTGGGACCCCGACTTCGCCGTCATACACCCCGGCAGCCCCAAGATCATGGATCTGATCGTGGCGACCGGTGCCTGCTCCGAGCAGGCGCTGCGACACTCACGCACCTGCCTGGAGGAAGACGGGAACACCGGCGGGCCGGCCGTTCTACGAATCCTGGCACGCACCCACGACGACCCGCCACCCAAGGGAGCCGAAGGGCTCCTCTTCGGGGTCGGACCCGGCTTCAGCGCCGCCGCCTCCCGCACTCGATGGGCGGCCGGCACGTGATCCCCTCCTGGTGCCGGTCCGCCGCACAGGACGGTTCGTGGGGTGGCAGCGCGAGAGGCGTATCTCCAGCTGGCGAGCCGTCTCTGTGTAGCCCAGATACTCACGAGAAACCTTGTGGCCGCGCCGCTCGATCACGTAGTCGTCATCGTCGGGTGTTCCGAACCCACCGCTGAGGCAGTTGTCCGCGTGTGAGGGCTGGGAGGGCCTCGGGGTGCTGCCGGGTGCGACAATCTGGCCGTGTCTGAGGAGTTGTCGCGGTGGTATCGGGGCCGTCTGGTCGTGGGACCGTTCAGGCCGTTCGAGGCCAGTGAGCTTGAAGTTCTCGAACGGGAGATCGGGCTGCCGCTGCCTGCTTCGTACCGCTTGTTCCTGGAGACAGCGGGCGGGGGAGCCTCCCGTACTCCATACGTTTGCCTGCTTGTGAACCGGAGCCTTTCCAGAGTTTCGACGACCTCTACCAGCTCGGCCGCGACGACGATGGCGAATACGGCTGGGGCACCTTGCTCGGCGAGTACCGCCGCAGCCGTGATGGCTGGCTTGCCAATGAGGTCTCGCTGGCCGGCCTTCTCCCGATCGCCCGCAACGGCGGTAGCGACACCCTGTTCCTGGACCTGAACCCGGCCACGTATGGCCAGCTCCACGCCTTCGTGCATGGCATCCCTCACCCCGGATACCTGTCGAAGGGGGTCTTCACCAAAGTCGCTGACGACTTCGACGCCTACCTCGACGGCCTCGTCGCGCCGTCCGGCAGAGGTCCGGCCCCCGCTTCCAGCTCCGATACTCCACGACGCACGGTCGTCTCGCTGACCTGCGCGATCCGCGCTACCGCCCGTATGCCGCCGTGCCCGAGTAGCCGGGCCTCGGTAGCCAGGGCCAGCCGCCGCTGCCGCTCGTTCAAGTGCGGCAACAACACCGAGAACCTGCACTGGAGTTGGGAAAGTTCCCCAAGGCCGTCAAGAAGATCGTCGATGACGAGGACGAGCTGCTGGCGTTCTACGACTTCCCCGCCGAGCACTGGATCCACCTGCGGACAACCAACCCCATCGAGTCGACCTTCGCGACCGTCCGTCTGCGGACCAAGGTCACCAAGGGGGCTGGCTCCCGGGCCGCCGCCCTGGCGATGGTTTTCAAGCTCGTCGAGTCCGCCCAGGCCCGCTGGCGAGCCGTGAACGCACCCCACCTCGTCGCCCTCGTAAGAGCAGGGGCCCGCTTCGAACGAGGCGAACTCGTCGAACGCCCCGAAGCTCACGCAGCCTGAACTACCCCACGATCCACCAGGATTTGACTATTCCTCATGGCACAGGGCATTCAGCGATAGATGGCCACGCTCAGCACCAGTTGGCCGCTGTCGCTCCCCTCTCTGCGTACTGCTTCCGCAGTCGGGTGACGGTTTCTCTGCGGGGGCGAGTTGCCGTGTAACGACCCTCGGCGCTGCGTCATGAGGCCGACATCAACCGTCGCAGCCACTGATCACGGCAACGTCGAACGACCACCGTCAGGTCGACGGCCCCATGGTCGTGCTGCCCGGACTGGACGCCGCGATGGGCGGCCTCCAGTCAGAGATGTTCGAAGGCCGGAGGGCGGTGTGGCTACGCCGGGCCGAGCTGTTGAAGCATCACCGCGAAGCGAGGCGAGTCCGGGAACGGCTGGCGCTCGCCGACCTTCCGGTATCCCCACGATTCGTACAGAGCTTGGACTCTCGGATGCTCGCGGTCGACCAGCAGCACCGCCAGGGCCTCCGGCCGGACCTCCAGGAGGGCGGCGTGCAGCCGCTCAGCGGCGCCGGTCTTGCGCCATTTCGGCCGCACCATCAGCTCCGACACGGAGAACGTCGAGGTATCTGAGGGCGGATCGGCAACGTGCTCACGCCACCACTCGTGCCCCGGTGTGGCCGGGGCTCCGTAGGCGAAGCCGACCGGTTCGGTGCCGTCGTAGCCGATGACGCATGCGAACCCTTCGCGGCCGCCCCAGTGGTCGACGAACCAGGGGAACCTCTGAGTGAAGAGGTCGCTCATCGCGTGCGCGTAGGCGTCGGCGTGCACGTCCAGCAGCGTTTGCCGGATGGCGGGGAGGTCGTCGTGGGAATAGTGCCGCAGGCCGGTTGCGGTGGTCATGCGGGGCTCCATCGGGTCCGGTATCGGTCGGCCCAGTCTCGTGCCACGTTGGCGGTGGGCGCGAGGGTGATGAGGTCTCGGTGAAAGTCGCCGAGAAGTGAGCGGATGCGTCCGGGGAGCGAGTCGCCGTCCATGATGGAGAAGACGTCCGCGGTGGTGGCACACGCCTGTTCCAGGTCGCCCTGGTGGAGTTGGGCGAGCGCGAGGCGGGCTGTGGCCATCGCCCGGTTCCGGCGGTAGGTCTTGGGCAGCGTCGCGAGCGCCTTGTACGAGGCGGCTTCGGCGTCCGCAGCATTGCCGAGCCGGTCTCGAACGATGGCGGTGATTGCGTACAGCTCGGCGGGACCATAGAAGGCGATCCAGGACGGGCGGGGCTGCTCCTGGTCGGCTTTGCCAAGGGCCTCCTCTGCGTAGCCGAGCGACCGCAGTGCTGCGCGCCGGTCGCCCTGGTTGTTGGCGTGGCCGATCGCGGTGCGAGCGTGGGCGAGGGAGGCGTAGAGCGGGTCGCGGCGGGTGATGGCCGTGGACTGGGCGGCCTGAGCGGCGGCGATTGCCTCGCCGTACTCCTTGCGCTGGCGGGCGTGGAGCGCGCGTAGGTTCCACGCCTGCATGAGTACGGATGAGTTCTGGGAGAGTCCGGCCAGGGACACGGCGCGGTCGAGGTGGACGTCCGCCTGGGCGAGTTGCCGGGCGTCGATACAGGACCATGCGGCGATGGCGGTGAAGTCGGCCGCGATGCTGAACAGCCGCTGGCGAATGCGCTGAGTCGTGGACCGTTTCTGTAGCTCGACCGCTTCTCGCGCGCTGGCGAGAGCAGCTCTTTCGAGGGCGGCGTGTCCGCCGCGCTCGGCGTCAAGTGCGGTGAGGGTGTCGAGCTGGGCTCGCAGCTTGATCACGTCGGAGGTGCCGACGGCTGGGCGGGTGGCGAGGAGGGGGACAGTGGCGGCAGCGGCGGCACCCCCAGCGCCAGCGAGGAACTTGCGGCGGATCACGTCGGGGTCCTCCTGTGGCGGTGCGGGTGAGTCCGGGGGATTGAAGCCCAAGTCCTCTGCGGTGCATCCGAATACTGCCTCTAACGCCTGCCGCTTGGCACGGTGGGGCCAGCGGGATTTTCCGGTCAGCCACGTGCGCACCGTCCGCTCTGCCACGCTGTCCCGCTCGCCCGCGTCGCTTAGTGCCGCGTTGACAGCGTTGGCTAACTCGCGCTGTGAGAAGCCGCGTTCGGTCATCGCGATCTTCAGTCGGAAATTATCGGCCACGCACTCACGGTAGCCAGCCAGCATGCGGCGTGGAGCGTGGCGGGCGGAAATTTCCGGGTGCCTGCGACCACCAGCACCCGGTTTTACCTCCCTGTTTCTGCCGCGCGGCCGTTGGACTGGACGTGAGCGGCCCGCCCCTCCGTCCTGTGAGAGGGGCGGTCCGCACCTCCGTCCCCGACCACGACGAGGCCGCTATGCCCACGACGAGCACACCCCAGGAGAAGCCCCGCACTCCCCACGCGCCAGCCGGCGCTGTGCTGTACGTCTGTGCCGAGCGGAGGCCTTCCGCCCTGACCCTGGCAGCTGAGCGTGCCGAAGCGGAGGGACGTGGGCTCGCCGAGACCTGTGGCCTGACCCTCGTGGACGTGATCACGGACCCGTACGGGACGGCTGACCCTCAGCAGCGCGAGGGCTGGCAGCGCGTACGCGGCATGGCCGCCCGGGGCGAGATCACCACCGTCATCGTCAGGTGGCCCAGCTCGATCAGCCCCCGTTGCGACTTCCGGGCCTCGGAGGCCGCCGCTCTTGAAGAGTCCGGGGCCCGAGTGCTGTTCTCCTGGCCGCCACTGGCTAACGGGTCGGTTGGGCGATGACCGGCGCGCGGTGGGCCGGGATTGCTGAGCCGGTCGTAGTTGCCCCTCGGCACGCAAAGCCCCCATCACTCGGCCTCGGTGACCGGCTGCGTCTACTCCTCATGTTGCCGGTGGCGTCGCTCGCCGCTGGTGTGGTGGCGACGGACGCGCGCGCCTTGGACCGCCACGACGTCGAGACGTCGGAGCGTGTCGCGGACTCCTGGGCTGACCCGACGTCGACCACCACTTGGCCGGACGTCGCCGCCCGCGCATGCAGGTGCGGGACGCGGCCGTGAGCCGCCACCGCTGTGGAGCAGTAGCTGCCGGGCTCCGCGCCTCATCTGGCCGGCGCCCACGCCGCCGAGAGCGATTGAACAGCCCGCTCCTGCGGGCTCGAACTGGAGGTCATAGTGATCGCCTATCCGTCCAATCCCGCCGTCGAGCTCCTCGGCGCCCGCCACCTCCACCTGGTGGAGACGGCGCCGCCTGAACTCACGGACGTCCAGATGGCTGCGATGAACAACAGGTGGGAGGAGATGGTCGCGGCCAACCCAACGCTGTTCGACGGGCCGGTGGTGGTGTGCACCGGAGTGGAGTGGAAGGACTCACAGACGTTGCTCATTTCGTGGTGCCGCGCCACATACCGGCTCCTCGTCCTGCGCCTGGACCCCGACCACGGTGTGTCGGTGCCCTCGGTGTTCGTCTCTGTCGCCCGTCCCACGAACGACGATCACCTGCTGGTGGGGCGTATGACGGCGTCAACCATCGGCTCCGGGCGCTGGCAGCTGCCCGGCGGCACGGTCGAGCCGCCCACGGGCAACGCCAGGTTGGACGTTAATGCTCTGGCCCGGCATGCCGCTCGCGAGCTCGCCGAGGAGACCGGAGTCGGAGTCCCGCACCGCAGCCTGGAGTTGTGGGCGGTGACCCGCGGGAACTGGGAAAACATCGGCATCCACTTCCGGGCGCCTGCCCGGCCGGCCGACACGCTCAAGGACGCCTACGCGGCGCTCGCCTCACGTGAGATCGAGCAGGGCCGCGTCCCCGAACTGGACCGGATCGACTTCATCCGGTCGGAGGCCGACCTCGCCACTCTGGATGGTTCATCGATCGGGCACGGCAACGGGCTGGGCGCCTCCCCCCACCAGGACGGCCACAGCAAAATCAGCGACCACGAGATGCTCGCCACCGCCCGTGAGTCCCTCCCACACAGCCAGATGGCCGCACTGATGCTTCCCGGCTGGGCCACCAGCGACGACCTGCACAACGCCGCATGAACTGCGCGTTCTGCCCGGAGCCCGACGCCGACGTGTGTATCCGGGACTATCCGGCAGCATCAGGCCCCGGGTTCTCGGTGTACGCACACCGCCGCTGCGCAGCAAAGCGCGGCGTCACCCCCCTGTTCACGTACCGACACCCCGGAGCGTGCATCGTGAGCACGCTGATCACGGCGGCCGAGTCGATCCTCGGTGTCGACACCGAACCAGGCGGCCCCTCCGCGCAGCAGTACGAGGCGCACTGCAGAACGTGCGGCGAAACATCCGGAGCAGCCGAGGGCGAGCGACTGCCCGCCGAGCTGTGGGCGTTGAAGCACACCGGCCGGCATCCCTCACACCGCATGTACCAGGCCGTGCAAACGTCGCATTGGCGCGTCACCCCAGCGCCGGGCAACCCGTACCGGGGTGACGCGTCATGAACGGCCCGCAGCAGCAGCAAACCGGCGAGCAGCGCCCCGCCGAGCAGCCGAGAACGCTCGACGTCACCGAGCGCGAGCTCGAACTGCTCTTTCTCTGCAGCGACCTCGACGCCCTCGCGGCGGCGATCCGCGATCAGGCCCGGCGCGCCGCCCGATGACCGGATCGGTGCCCCCAACTCTGCCCGCCAGTACCGGCGGACCGTGCGGGCAGGCAAACTGCACCACATCCGCCGATCCATGCACGATCCCACCACTACAGGAGGTCAGATCATGAGCGACAACGGCAAGCACGCGGGTCCGCCGAGTGACAAGCCGTGGACGCCGCCGCCGACCCCGCCGTCGCCCGACGGCAGCGGGGCCGGCAAGGTCACGGAGGACTGATCACGTGACAACTGCCCAACTGGGCGGGCACGCCGCGCTCGTACAGCAACTGCACGAGCGGGGACTGCTCGACGACACATGGCGGAAGGTGTGGGAGGCCGTACCGCGCGAACCGTTCATCCCCGCCCGCGCATGGCGGCAGGAACCCGACCACTGCGCGCCGCTCACCTCGCCCGCCGAGCGGCTCGCGCTCATCCACAACGACGAGCCAGTCGTGATTCAGCTCGACGACGGCGTCGACGGCGGGCCCGGCATCGCGACGTCGTCGAACTCCCAGCCGAGCATGGTCGCCCGCTCGCTCGGGCTGCTGCAGGTCGACGACGGCGCCCGCGTGCTGGAGATCGGCACCGCCTCGGGGCACGTCGCCGCGCTGCTATCCGAGCGGCTCGGCGTCGAGCGGGTGTTCAGCATCGAGCTCGATCCCACGCTCGCCGCGCACGCCGAGGCAGCGCTGCACGGCGCCGGCTACCGGCCGAACCTGCGCTGTGGAGACGGCGAGCAAGGGTGGCCCAAGGCAGCCCCGTTCGACGGCATCATCGCCACCTGCGCACTGCGACACGTCCCGCGCACGTACGTCGACCAGGTGCAGCCCGGCGGGGTCATCGTCGCCCCGCTCGCCCGCGAGTTCTGGAGCGGCGCCCTGGTGCAGCTCACGGTGCAGCACGATGGCACCGCGGCCGGCCGCTTCTATGGCGGCGCGTCGTACATGCCGATGCGGTCGCACCGCGCCGTCGAGGGCGCCCCGGTCGACAGCTCGACCGTCCGCATCCGCCGGACTGCTCTCGCCATGCCCGCGATCCTGCACCTCGGGTTCGCCCTGTACGCCGGCGCCCGACTGCCCAGCGTGAAGCTGTGGCATGCCACGGGGCAGGCCGGCGTGCAGGTGTGGGCGCAGCACCCGGACGGCTCGGCGGCGACCGCGGTCGCGGGTGATGTGTGGGAGTACGGCCCGCGTGATTTGTGGGCCGAGATTGAGCGCACGTACCGCGACTATGTCGCCCTCGGCTCGCCCGACGCCGATCAGTTCGGGCTCACGGTGAGCGCCGAGGGCGAGCACCTGTGGCTACGCGGCCCCGGCCAGGTGATCGCGCCGATACTCGACCCGCTTGGGTCGAAGTAGCCCCAAGACCGCCCCGGCCCGCCGATCCCCCGCGGCTGGCCGGGGCTTTTTCGTGTCATCTGAACGCGCGACGGAGCCCGTCCCGGGAGGTGTGCGCAACGCGGGCGGGGGCTCGCTTCTATTGCACCCCGACCGGCGGGCGGCTGCGCCTTGCCCGAGTGCGCACGGATCGGGCCGGAGGCACCCTGGAATCGTGATCCCTCCGCTCGTGATCGTGTACCCACCGGATGACCAGGGCTCCCGACGGGTCCGCATCGACGGCCTGATCATGGGCCGCGCGTTCAGCCCGTCGGGCAGGGCTGGAGCCGGATACGGTCGATCTCACCGACTCGGCGTTCGTGGAGTGGCGCGGAGGCGGCCTCGACGCATGGGCCGCCCCCGACTGACCCTGAAATGCGTCCGGACCAGCCCGATGCCACGCTGGCGACATGGCCGATCGTGTCCACATAGTCGTGCATCCCGTGTCGCCGATCGGCGGTCGGCGGGTCACCGCCCACATCCACGGCGAGGACCTGACCATGGGGATCGCGCACGGGATGGACGACCTGGTGGAGTTCCTGCGCCGGGCGGGCCTGCATGCGGACGGTACGGAACTCGCCAACGCCGAATTCGTCGACTGGCTGCGAGATGGCCCGGAGGTGTGGACGAACCCGCCGCCCCTCTGACCTATGGCGCGCTCAGGCCTGCCTCACCTTGGAATCGAAGGCTCGCGAGCCAAGCCGCCGAACCCACCCACCCAAGCAGGGCCTCGCGCAGGGCTCGGGTCAGGCCTGGTGCGCGGCGGGCAAGGAGCTCGATCCCTCGGTGGTTTCTTGTGAGCCTGACCGCTTCGGCCAGTTCACTCCCAGCCGGCCAGTGGCACCCGCATCCCGGTAGGGCTATGTGCTTCGCGGGCGTCGTACCCGCCTCCGTACGGGCTTTCGAGGCGCTGGTCATTCGTACTCCTCCAGAGTGGGGGCGGGGTCGGCGTGGCTGTGCTCGGCGAGGAAGGAGACGACGCGGCCGAGTTGTTCGGCGACGCGGTTGGTGAGCTGGCTAAGGGGGAGTGCCCTGGCGTTCGCTTGGGCGGCCTGCTCCAGCGCGCCGACCTTCTGTGGGCGGGCCTGAGCGGCGAAGACCTCGTCGAGATGCGGACCGCGCAGCTGCACCGGCCCGACACGGCGACCGTGCACGTTCAGGGAGACGTAGTGCTCGAAACGCTCCATGGTGGCGACCCGGTCGGGGCTGGGGTTGTCCCCCCACTCGGCGGTGATGGGCGCGATCGCGGACTTCGACCCGGCGGTGGTGGCGAGTGTGGAGGCGTTCTGCACCAGGGACAGCCGCACCGGCGTGGGCAGGCGGGCCAGCAGCTGCGTCATGCCGTGGACCTGGCATTTGTACTTGCGGAAGTCCTCGAACATGGCGGCGATGGTCTCCGGGGCCGCCCCGGTCAGCGTGATCAGTTCGTCGAAGTACGGGCGGAACGGCACCCGCTGGTCCTCTGGGGTGTCGCGGCGCGAACGCACCGCCCGCAGCAGGTCGCGGGCGAGCAGCGCGGTGAGCAGCCGGTCGGTGGGCCCGTTCCCGCCCGGGCACACCCACACGATCATCCTGGAGTCCATCGCCGCGCGGATGTTGTAGACCCCGACCGGCTGCCCGAGGAACGCCCGGGTCACCGGGTTGGCGGCCAGCCGGGCGATGGGGTTGACGACGACAGCGAATGCGTCGGGCGGCAAGGTGGGGAACACCACCTGCCACCAGGAGCGGGTCTCCTCATCCAGCCGACCCGCCACCGCCGCGAGCGCTGCCTTGCGGAAGGCGGCATCGCTGAGCAGGGCCCGCACGTGGAAGATTGTGGCCTGGTCCTCGGCACGGCCGGCCTGGCAGGCGGCCTCGTTGACCGCCGCCAGGACGGCCAGCGCGGCGGTCAGGATGGTGATCGCGCGCGGGGCGGTCGCATCGTCCCAGCCCAGCGCGGAGGCGTAGGCGTCGGCGATCGCTTCGACGACCTCGTGCGCCGCCTGGCCCTGGTGCATGCCGAGGGGATTCCACGAACTCACCCGCGCGGAGGGGCCGAGGCCGTTGAGGTCGATCAGCGCGATCCGGGGCATGAGGGTCTCGTGCGCCAGGAACGTGGTGGCGCGCGGCCAGGAGTCGCGGTGGGGGTCGAGGAACATCAGCCCTCCGCCGGCATGCGCCCAGCCGATCGCCTGTGCCAGGGCCCGCTCCGTCTTGCCGCCGCCCGCTTTGCCGACTCCGACCTCGAACAGCGTCTCCTCGGCGTACGTGGCGATCAGGCGCTTGCGGCCGTCCGGGCCGCGGTAGATGCCCTGCAGCAGCAACTGAGGGTCGCCGTAGGCGAAGGTGGGCAGGTCGCCGGCGAGCAGCGGCATCCGGCAGTGCGTGGTGGGAGGCTTGAGCAGGCCGGTCAGCTCTTCCAGCCGGACCCAGTTCGCGCGCGGCGGCTGGCAGTGCCCCAGATTCCAGCGGCGCTCGAAGCCACGGCGCGTGGGCCAGTGGTCAGCGCCCACCCGCCACGGTCCCAGGCGCCACCCCCGCATGGCCCACCGTGAGCGGCCGCCGAATACGTCGAAGGCGGCCTGGAGTTGGGCGAGCCGCGCCTGCGCGCGGCCTTCGGTGTTCGACGCGCACATCACGAGCAGCTGCACCCGCACGAGGTGGTCGTCATCGGCGAGCTTGCCCAGCGCCTCAGCCGGCTCCACCCGACGCGGCACCGGAGGCATGACCAGCCGCCGCCCTGCTCCTCCTCCGTCGGGCCTGTCCTTGAACAGCTGCTGCAAATGCCAGCCCAGGGAATCCTCAATTCCGCTTGCGTCCCGCCGCAGCCAGCGGGCGGCGCGCTGGGCTTCCCGCCGCTCTCTGCGGCGCGCGGCGCCCATCAACTGAAGGCGGCGCGCCCGCAGCGCCCACTTGGGGGCGCGCTGGATGTCGAGCCGGACCTCGGCGAGATCACCCAGCTCCGCGCGCAGGTCCGACACGGCGTCGACGAGCGGCTGGAGCGGGTCGGGGTTGAGGGGCACTTCTCGCAGTGGTGAGGTGAGCTTGCCCCGCAGGATGAACTCGGCCCTCACGGTGTGCTGACGCGGCTCGTCGACGATCGGCCGGACCCGGTTGACGGTGACGTCTGGCCCGAAGGGGGTGATCGACAACAGCCGTTCACCCCCCGCCGGGCCTTCGATGCGGTAGCGCAGCGGGCTGGAGCCGTCCGCGCGAAGCCGGATCTGCACCGCCTTCGCCCTGCGCGGCGCCCACCAGGGCATGGCCGTGGACGCCCGGGCGAGCTGTACACCGCGGCGGAAGATCTCCTCCAGGCCCGGGGCGAAGTGCCGGACGGGGACGAGCTCCAGGGCCATCCGCTCGGCCGAGGCCCGCGTCGCGAGCCGGCGGACCACCGCTTCGCCCACGCCCCAGGTCACGGCGACGGCCAGGGCGAGCAGATACCAGTGGTCGTAGAGCCAGTAGACGGCGCCTGCCAGGTCGGTGAACAGGCCGAACACCTGACTGGCCGCTGTCTCATCGGCCCGGTCGGTCAAGGCCGGGGCAGCAAAGTCCACGTAGTGGCTCCCTTCTTCAAAGTCGTGCGGGTGAAGTAGAGGTCGGTGATGCGGCCGTCGGTGAAGGTGCCGCCCCGGTCGGCGCCCGCCCACACCAGGTGCACCACCGCCCGGTCGCCCCGACCCTCGCGGCGGGCGATGGCGGCCTGGATGCGGAAGCGGGCGGAGGCGAATGCCGGCGCGATGGCCTGGTCCGGGTCGCCGAAGAATCCCGGCCACTTCGCGCGGCCGATCCCGGTGGCATCCGCTCGCAGAAGCTCACGGCCAGCTGCGAGCAGATACCGCTCGTCTTCAGCGGCGAGGTCGGCGGGCCAGGCCGCCTCCAGCGCTCTTTGAATCTCCTGGTCACCGGCAACGCCCTCCCCGTGCGGCGGCAGCGCCGATGCACTGACCAACCCCGTCGGCGAGGCGACGGCGGTGGCTGCGGGCGGGTCCGCCTCCGTCGGGTGCGCGCCCGCAGCGATCGCTGAGCGTGTCGCTGGGACGGTCGCGACCGGGTCGGATGGGGCAGCGGAGGAACTTGAGCCGTCGGCAGGCAAGGACAGCAAGGCCATCCCCGTCACGGCCAGGACAACGGTGGTGATCAGCAGCAGACGCGGCGGCCTGGGCAGGGACGGCGTCATAGCAGTCGTGCTCCTCCCGCGAAGCCGGACATCGCGTCGACCGCGTCCAGGCGTATGACAGTTCCGGGCCGGGCGGCGTTGATCATCTGGCCGCCGCCGACGTAGATCCCGACGTGGTGGATCGTCGAGTCGCGGCCCAGGGCATAGGCGTAGAAGACGAGGTCACCGGGCTTGAGGGCGCTCTTGCCGAGGCTGGCGGGGATCCGCTGGCCCACCCCAGCCTGCGCGGCCGCCGTACGCGGCAGCTGGATGCCGGCCTTGGCGTAGGCGTACAAGGTCAGCCCCGAACAGTCGAAGCCCTTGATACTCGCGCCGCTCTTCCCGCTCGGCGAGCAGCAGATGCCGTACGACTTGCCTTTGGCGTTGCCGCCACCCCAGGAGTACGGCACCCCCCGCTGGGAGAGCGCGGCCTCGATCACCGTGCGGACCGTCCCGGAGACGCTCGTCAGGTTCGGGTCCTTCGCGGCCGCCGTGTACTGGTCGATCCAGCCCAGCACGTTGGTGACGTACTCATTGGAGTGGTTGTACTGCCAGATCGCGGCCTTGAGCTGGGCGCGCTTGGTCAGGTCACGGCCGTCGCCGCACAGGTAGATCGCCGCGCCGAGCGCTGCGTCGTCGGCGTTGTGCGGGTCAGCAGTCTTGTCGGCGCCTGCGTCCTTTCCGACGCCCTCCCAGGTGGCGGGCAGAAACTGGAAAGGGCCGACAGCGCGCTCCCCGTTCGCGGTGCCGTCCCACCGGCCGTTGTCGGTGTCCGGGAAGACGGTGGTGTTGCCCCCGGCACCGGAGCCATTGAGGAGCACCCCGTAGATGCGTGGACGAATGTCCCCGTTGTCGGCGATGTTGCGGCCGACGGCGTGATGGGACTCGACCCTGGCGATCCCTGCGAGGATCGGCCAGCGCATGCCCTGACACTTCGGCACATGCTTTCCGACCTGCTGGACGGCGTTCTTGTAGGCGCGCAGCATCCGAGGCGGAATGTCCGCAGCCGTGCCACCCTCGGCGATCCCTCCGTCGTCCTTGGCACCCGTCTTCATCGCGACGTACGCGCTGATCGCGTTCCCCACCGGCGCGGCACAACACACGGCGGCGAACAGCAACACCACCACCACACACCCCCACCGCGCCATGCGGCGCCGGGCCGGCCTCACTCGCCCTCACCGCCCTCCGGATGGCGATTCCGCTCCCGGCGCAGTCGCTCAGCGTCGGCTGCGGTCCGGCGCATCAGCTCCTGGAACCGTGCTCGCGCCTCGTCACGGGTGCTGCTGCTCGTGCTGCCGCCTCCGGGCAAGGTCGGCCCGGGCCCAGTCGGCGTGGGGCTTGCCGGACGCCCGGGCGCACCGCCCCCGAGCCGCGTCGGGGACGTCGGCGCGGTGCTGCCTGCGGCCGGAGTCGGCGCGCTGGGCCGATCGGAGGCCGGCCGCGTACGGGCCGTGGAACTGGAGGAACCGGTCGGACGGTGAGCTGGCGTGGGCCGGGTCGGCAGGCGACGGCTGACGAAGGGGCCGCGCCCGCCGCTGTCATCGGTGTTCTCCCGCAGGACCTGGGACACATGACGCCCCGTGTCCGCCCAGGCCCGGCCATCCTCGCGGACCGTGTTGCCCCACACCCGCACCTGCTGGCGGGCGTCCTGGGAGTAGCGCGAGCTGCCCGACCGTGCCCGGCGGACGTTGGCCGGCAAGCCGACAGTCGCCCCGTACGCGGTCCTGCCGCCCCGGTGGAGGATGCGGTACCCGCGGAAGCGGACCAGCCGGTTGTGGGCGCGCGTCGACAGCAGCGTGCGGTCGGTGTTCTGGTCGTGCAGTACACGGCCGGAATTGCGGTCGACGACCTGCCCGTCCTCGTTGCGGTACCGGTCGGCCGGGCCCCCGGGCCGACGCGGCCCCGTGCCGCCGTCTCCGCTACCCGACGGGCCGCCTGTGTCCGGGTCGCCGTCGGCGGTGACCTTGCGCCACTTGGCCAACTGTTCCTTGTCCGGCCGGCGGCCGATCAGCAGCCAGTGCGCGCCCTTCGCGCCGAGGCGTGCTCCCAGCCCGCCCACGGCCGCGGCCGCGGTGAGTGGGGCCAGACCGCGTCCGGCTTCGGCGGTGGCGTCGGCGAGGATCCGGCCGGTGTCTACCGGCATGCCTGCGCCGTCGAACATCGAGGTGAGCGCGCCCATCAGCCGCTGGCGGGTGCCGAGCATCCCGAACCGGCCGCCACCGCCGCCGGTGAAGGCGCGCAGTCCGCCGCCGAAACCGCCCATCGCTGCAGGGGAGTTCATGGCGAGCGCGGCGCCGAGCTCGGACGTGTCGCCGGGCATATGGGTACCGCCGACCTTGGCGTAGCGCATCCGCATGGCCATGCGCCGGCCGAAGGAGGTGATGCCGGTCAGGAGTCTGCGGTGCCCGGCCGCGCCGGCGATGGCGAGGACGTCGATCAGGAGGATTCGCTCCACCATCAGGTCGGGCCCGTTGGTGATGGTGGCGTCGACGGCGATGCCGAAGAACGGCACGAAGGCGGAGATTCCGACCACGGACAAAACGGCGATACCCCACAGGGAGAGCCACTTCCACACCGACTGGCGCGCGGGCCCGGGCAGCATTCCCGCGATGAAGGTGACGCCGCCGGCGGCTGCGGCCCCGGCGCAGATGCCCTGGGTGCCGAGCAGGACGATTGCGCTCGACAGCAACATGCCGCAGATGAACAGCGCGGCGATCAGCAGGAGCGCCACCCCGCCGACCCGCCACCACGTGGGCTTCTTGGCGTACTCGGCGCTGGCCTTGCCTACCTCCCCGGCCTTCTTGAGATCCGCGAGGAAGGCAGCGAATTCCCTGTCCTCCTCGCTGACCACGGGGCTGACGGTGTCCAGCAGCTCGCCGCCTGGAGTGAACTCAGGCAGACCTCCGTCGACGGCGCCGGCGTCATTGCGGCAGTACTTCTGCGCATGCTCTGGGAGCAGCCTGCAGGGATCGTCCTTGTTCTCGTCCTCTTTCTTGGCGTCGTCGCCGCTGCGGCAGAACTCTTTGGCGGGCCCCTTGACGATGCTGCATGCGTCCTCGTCACCATTCTTCTTGGCATTGGTCTTGTAGCCGCCAGAGACCCACCTCAGATGGACGGCGTAGGCCTTGCGGTCGGAGGCCTTTGCCGGGTCGAGGATGCGCCCGTACTGCAGCAGCATGTACGGCTTGACGACGAGCGCGTTGGTGACCGAGTCCTGGATGGGTCGGGCAACATCGGCGGCGTCGACCGGCTTGTTCGCTTCGCGCTCCAGACACGCCCTTTCCGCCCCGCCCGTCATGTTGAAGCAGGGTCCGCGGCTGGCGAGCTTGCCGCCCCAGTCGTAGGAGTTGACGCTCTGCTGGGCGACCTCGGCAGCCACCTGCTGGGATTGGCCCAGCGGGCCGTCCTGGGAGAGCAGGGTGTCGGGGCGGACGAATGCCGAGGCTGCGAACGCGGCGATGAGCAGGGTGAGGAAGATTTCGCCCAGACCGCGGCCGACGCGGCCGCGCACGATCATGAACCCGGCGAACACGAACGCCCAGGCCAGCAGCAGACCCTTCAGCCCGAGCGTGTCGACGACCACGCTGGTGTAGGTGTCGGCGACCTTCTGCGCCGGGCGGGTGAGGATCTTCAGCAGCGGGAACCGGAAGGCCACCTCGATCGCCCACCCTGAAAGGCCGACCATCATCCGGATCAGGGTGAACAGCCCGGACAGGGCGAAGGCCAGGGACTGGGTCCTGAAGCTGACGATGGAGCCGCCTTCGGCGTTCAGCTCGTACCCGTTGATCGGCACCCCTTCGGAGGAGGTGATGTTCAGCGGGGCGAGCAGGTCTCCGGTCTCGCTGTTGCTGCTCGCCGCATACACGACCTGGCTGTTCACCATGACGAACACGCCGGTGAGCATCACGATGAAGCCGGCCGACCGGAGAGTGCCGCGGTCTGGACGGAACATTTCAGCGCCGCCTTTGCCCAGCGGCGCTGCGGTGCCGCCACACCATGAGGGCAGCCAGGCCCGCGCCGGCCGACACCACCCTCCACGCCGCTCCATCGGCACTGGGGCGCTCTGCAGAGGCAGAAGCCCTGGTGCCGCTCACGCAGTACGCCTTGGCCGGGCCCACGATCAGGTCGCACGGGTCCTGGTGCGCGGGGCGGGCGTCGGCGGCGAAGGCCTGCCCGGCGCGCGGCCACCACGCCTCCGGCACGCTCGCCCCGAGTGCCAAGAGGAGCACGCCGACGGCGACGACGATCACGGTGAGGACACTCGCGGCCGCGGCGACACGCCGGGAGCGGTCCCAGGAAGAAGAGGTCATCAGACGTGGTCCTTTGGACGGGCACTCACGGCCGCACCGGCAAGCGGCTCAGACGCTGAAGGCGAGGCAGTGCCCGTGCGGCGTCCTGGTGTGGTGGTGATGGACGTGGTGATGCGCTCGATGCGGGGGATGCCGACCTTGACCCGGCCGGTGTTCTGCCGCGGGCAGGCCAGCAGGAACTCGCCCTCGCGGCCGCGTCTTCCCACCGGGGACAGGCCGGTGGTCACCAGCCGGAGCAGCTCAGGGTCGTTCGCATCGAGTCCGATGAACTCCAGCCCGCGCCGGGCGCGCTCGCGATCGGCGGTGCGGGCGAGTGCGCGGTAGGCCATCAGGCCGCGGTCGGGGCCGAGTTCCTCGGCGTCGTGGGAGGCGGCAAGCAGGCCGGCGCCGTGCTTACGGCCGTCGTGGAGGATCTCGTGGATCAGGGCGGTGCCCTCGGCGGAGGAGGTCAGCCAGTACAGCTCGTCCGCGACCACCGTGGTGAACCGCTCGGGGTCCTCGAACGCGGTCTGCCGGGCGATCGCCGCGATCAGGTAGAGCACCGCGCGGCCGATCAGCGCCTCCAGCGGCTGCTGGTGCAGGACCTCGGGCTTGTCGAATGCGGCCTTCGGCGGCAGCTTCAGACCCGCAGTGGTGATCACGATCATGTCGGAGGCGCTGGAGGCGTCCAGCCGCACCGGCGGCAGCGTCGGGTCGAAGACCATCCGGGCCAGGGAGTTGGTGGCGACGACGCGGATCAGACCAGCGAGGGTGCCGGCCGCGTCCTGCCGCTTGCCCACCTCGCGCGTGGCCATCTCCTCGAGGACCTCCAGCACGCGGTGCATGGACGGCTGCTCGCCGGCGGCGGCCTGCTCGACGGCGTGGTGCAGGACCTCGCCGTTGGTGCTCATCGGGCCGATGCCGAGCTGCAGGGTGAGGTAAGACAGGGCGTAGTGGCGGCCTTCGGGGCCGGTAAACATCCGAAGCGGGTCGATGGACACCTCGGCCCGGGCGGCGTCGATGATCTGGACGCGGCCTTTCGCTGCCGCGCGGGCGAAGGTGGCCCACTCGCGTACGGGGGTGCGGTCGATACAGATCGCGCAGCCGCCGCGCGCCCACACCGCCTCCGCGATCAGCTTCTGCAGGACGCTCTTGCCCGCCCCGAGATCCCCGACGATGCCCATCGAGGCGGAAGCGTCCACCTTGGGCGCATCCGCCACATTGATCATCACGGGACGGGTGGTGCCGCAGTCCAGGTCGATGCCGAGGAACATCCCGTTGGGGTCTCCGACCTCGCCCACGGTGAAGGCGCCGCCCAGGGCCCAGTCCTCGGAGATCTGGTGCTGAGTGAACTCCCGCACCACACCGGGCCGCACCGTGCCGGGCAGCCCGAGAGTGAACAGAGCCTCCTGCAGGCCTGCCGGGCGCACGGCTCGGTAGTCGGCGCCCCCGAGCAGCGCGGCCAGGGCACGCGCCCGCGCGTCGCAGACCGCGGCGGTCGGGCCCCACACCGTCAGCACGGTGACGGACTGCACCTCGACCTCGACCGACGTGCGCGACAGACGTGCGTCCAGCTCGCCCAAGTCGCGGGCGGCCTCGGTGAGCGAGGCAGGCATACCGGTGGGGCGGGCGTCGTACTGGTCGGCCTGGTCGATCAGCTCGTTCTTCTTGCGCCGCACCTGGTCCCGCGCCTTCTCAGCCGCTACCAGGGTGAGATCGACGGCGTAGTCGACGGGGAAGTCGAGGGTCTCCAGCTGGGCGAACAGGTCGGCGGCGCCCTGGCTGACCGCGGGCGGGCACTCGGCCAGCGCCAGCTGCGCCTGATAGCCCACTCCGGTGTCGGACTCGACCTGAAGCCAGCGCCGCCGCAGCGGAGAGGCCGCCTTCAGCCGCCACCAAGCCTTGCGGCCCGACCGCGTTATCTGGCCTGCGTTCTTGAGCTCGTCGACATCGTCAAGGGCGGGGCCGATGCCGCCTTCCTGCAGGCGTACTTGACCGAGGTCGGCATAGCTGGGGGAACGCAGCACGCCATCACGGATCCGCCCGCCCAGCAGATCGCTGGCTTCGGCCTCCGCCAGCAGCGGCTCCGGCAGCCCGCGGTGGAGGGCGTGCTGGATCATCCACACGATCTCCGCCGGGCGGGCCGGACGAAAGGCGATGCCGCCGGCGAGCGCGGCTTCCACCCGCAAGGCCTGCTCGCGATAGGCGGTCACCTCGCGCCGTGCCACGGCCGTCGGCCGCATGCCCAGCATCGGGGACAGCTCCGCCCACGCCGCGCCGAGCGACGCCGACACCTGCAGGCCCACAGTCTCGGTCTGCAGCGGCACGGCCAGCCAAAGAGTGCGGCGGTGCATCTCCTGGTCGTCCAGAAGATCCAGCGTCGCTTCGACGTTCTCCACCCACGGATGCGGGCCCTCGCCCGGACCCGTTTCGGCCGGCTCGATGCCCTCGATCATGCGCAGAGCGATCTCTCCTGGATCGACCTGCGCACACAGCCCGAACAACCGCGGCGCCCCGGACAGGGAGCGAATCAGGTGGGTGATCTTGGCGAGCTGCTCGTCGCGGACCGCCGCCGGCACGTACGTGCCCTGGACGGTCTCCTCGCGACGGCCCTGCGCGTCCGGCCCGGGATGCAGTCGGTAGACGCTCCACACGCTGCCGTGCGTCGACCAGACCAGGTGCCCGGCGATGTGACGAATCGGAACCCTCACCGCACACCCCCGCCCTGCTCGGTGAGCGCGAGCAGCTGCTGCACACCCGACACCGGCCTCACCGGCGCCGCGGGAGCAGCCGGCGCCCGGCGCCGGCGGGCGGACGAGCGCGGCATGGCCCAAGTCCGGCGC
>NZ_JBSGZO010000025.1:0-43199 GCF_053611045.1 Streptomyces sp. NPDC054841
CGCACGGTCCGCTCCAGCGCATCGCGGCGGGCCCGGTGCGCGGCGTGCGCCGCCATGGCCTCGGCCCGCCTGCTCTCACCGGCCCGGCCGCCGACGACGCCGTACCCGTACAGGGCGGCGTGCTCGGCGGCGAGCGCGGCCTGTGCCGCGTGCAGCGTGCTCATGCGCGGGCCCCTTTCGTCAGCAGGTAGGCGTGCGCGGCCCCAGCCGCGGCGACCGACGCGAGCAGCCGGGCGAATTCCGGCGGGGCGTCGGCCAGCGCGGCGGTGTGTGCGTCGGCGGTACTCCGCTCGGCCGAAGCCAGCTCCCGTACGGCCGTATCGGCGTCGGTGGCCACAGGCGTCGCGCCGGGGCGTGCGGTCGGGGACGCACCGGGGGTGGCCCTGCCGGACGCGGCCGCGGACGCGGACGCCGAAGGCCTCACTCCCGTGGGCGACAGCGCCTCCACATGGCGTGCGACCGCTGCTCGCAGCGGCGCCAGCCGGGACGCCAGCTCCGGATGGGTGATGAGGACCTCGTCGTATCGCCCGAGCAGCGCACTGCTCGCTGCCGCACTGCGACGCCGCAGCACGGTCTCCGCCGAGACGGGCGCCGGCGAGGTCCGCCGGACGGGGGGCTCGTCCGACGAGCACCCGGTCAGGGCCGCGGCCGCCGCCGCTCCCGTCGCCATGAGCGCACGTCTGCGTGTCGTCCCCGTGCGCTCCACGCTTCTCCCCTCGGGCCCGGGCCCTGTCCTTGCCGTGATCACCGCAGGCGAGCGTACCTGCGGGTCAGCCGTGGGTGGACGGCAACACCCCCCGGGACCGGATACCCTTTGTGCTGACACACGACGAAACCCACAACAGCACACGCGGCCGAGGAGTCACCCGGATGAGCACCACCCAGAGCGAGAGGCTGCGCGGACTGCTCGAACCGCTCGTCAGCGCCGCGGATCTGGATCTGGAAGAGATCGAGCTGTCCCGGGCCGGCCGGCGCCTTGTGCTCCGGGTCGTCGTGGATTCCGAAGAGGGCGTGGACCTCGACGCCTGCGCCGAGCTGAGTCGTGTCATCTCCGACAAGCTCGACGAGAGCGACGTCATGGGAGACGGCGAGTACCAGCTCGAAGTGACCTCCCCCGGGGCCGAGCGCCCGCTCAAGGAGCACCGCCACTACGTACGCGCCGTCGGCCGGCTGGCCAGGTTCCAGCTGCTCGAGAGCGGCGAGCTGGTCGCGCGGATCCTGACCGTGGATGACGATGGCCTCGACCTGGAGGTGCCGGGTGTGAAGGGCCGTAAGCCCACCGCCCGCCGGATCGCCTTCGACGAGATCGCCAAGGCGCGCGTCGAGATCGAGTTCAGCCGCAAGGACAAGAACGACATTCAGAAAGAAGAGGAGGCGTAGCCGTGGACATCGACGTGAAGCTCCTGAGGGGCTTGGCACAGGAGAAGGAGATTGCCTTCGACCTGCTGGTCGAAGCGATCGAGTCGGCCCTCCTCATCGCCTACCACCGCACCGAGGGAAGCCGCCGCCACGCGCGCGTCGTGCTCAACCGTGAGAACGGGCACGTGACCGTGTGGGCGAAGGAGGACCCTTCCGAGCTCGAGGAGGGGCAGGAGCCCCGTGAGTTCGACGACACCCCGCACGACTTCGGCCGGATCGCCGCGTCCACGGCCCGTCAGGTCATCCAGCAGCGGCTGCGGGACGCCGAGAACGATGTCACCTTCGGCGAGTACGCCCGCCGCGAGGGCGATGTCGTCGCCGGCCAGGTCCAGCAGGGCAAGGACCCCAAGAACGTCCTGGTGAAGCTGGACGACAAGCTGGAGGCCATCCTGCCGGTGCAGGAGCAGGTGCCGGGCGAGGAGTACACGCACGGCCTGAGGCTGCGCACGTACGTCGTCCGGGTGGCGAAGGGTGTGCGCGGTCCGTCCGTCACCCTGTCCAGGACCCACCCCAATCTGGTGAAGAAGCTCTTCGCCCTGGAGGTCCCGGAGATCGCCGACGGCTCGGTGGAGATCGCCGCCATCGCCCGCGAGGCCGGTCACCGCACCAAGATCGCCGTACGGTCCACCCGTAGCGGGCTGAACGCCAAGGGTGCGTGCATCGGTCCGATGGGCGGCCGTGTGCGCAATGTCATGGCCGAGCTGCTCGGCGAGAAGATCGACATCGTCGACTGGTCGGACGACCCGGCGGAGATGGTCGCCAACGCGCTGTCCCCGGCCCGCGTCTCGAAGGTCGAGATCGTGGATCTCAGCGCCAGGTCCGCTCGGGTGACGGTGCCCGACTACCAGCTGTCACTGGCCATCGGCAAGGAGGGGCAGAACGCTCGCCTGGCCGCCCGGCTCACCGGCTGGCGCATCGACATCCGCCCGGACACGGAGCAGGCCCCCGACCAGGCCGATCAGGGCTGAGGCCCGGCTCCGGCCGAGGATGACCCCCGGTCGACCGGACCGGGAATGGATCACGGCGGGTACCCGTTCGAGCACGGGGAGATCGCCACGAGTTTTGAGCCATCAACTGTTCGATTTTTGCCCCAAAGGGGTGAGGTCGGTACGGGGAGGTAGACTTAGTCGTGTCTGGCCGGACGCAAGACCGCGCATGCCCTGAGCGAACCTGCGTGGGATGCCGGGAGCGAGCGGCCAAGAGCGATCTGCTGCGCATCGTGGCGATCGAGGGCGAATGCGTCCCCGATCATCGCGGTACGCTGCCCGGCCGGGGTGCGTATCTGCACCCCGCCTCGGTCTGTCTCGACATGGCGGTGCGACGTAGGGCGTTCCCGCGGGCCTTCCGGGTCCAGGGGCCGCTCGACACCGCGGATGTACGCCGGACCGTCGAGGAGAAGGCGCAGCCGGCACCGTAAGAAAAGAAGTACGGCACGGAACCCCGTGCGGTCAGGTACCTCGCGAGTTGGAAGTAGGTCGAGATTGCGATGAGCACTCGATGAGTACGCGATGAGTACGCCCATGAAGTAGCGACGGTCCGGCGGTAACCCGGACCTAAAAGGAGCGAAGTGGCTAAGGTCCGGGTATACGAACTCGCCAAGGAGTTCGGTGTGGAGAGCAAGGTCGTCATGGCCAAGCTCCAAGAACTCGGTGAATTCGTCCGTTCGGCGTCCTCGACGATCGAGGCGCCGGTTGTACGCAAATTGACTGACGCTTTCCAGCAGGGCAGCGGCTCCGGCCGCGCCGCCGGAAAGCCTTCGGCGCCGCGCAAGGCGACGCCTTCCCCCGCAGCCAAGCCTGCCGCGCCGTCTCCGGTCTCCCCGGCACAGACGGCCCGTCCGGCTGCCCCGAAGCCTGGCGCGCCCACCCCGGCGCCCAAGCCGGTTGCTGCAGAGAAGCCCGCGGCGCCCACTCCGGGTCCGCGTCCCACCCCGGGCCCGAAGCCCGCGGCCGCGCCGAAGCCGGCTCCGGCCGCTCCGGCCGCGCCCGAGTTCACCGCGCCTCCGTCGGCTCCGGCCGCCGGTCCCCGGCCCGGTGCCACTCCGGGGCCGCGTCCTGCTGCCCGTCCGGGCCAGGGCGAGCGTGGCGGTGCCCGTCCGGGTGCCCCGCGCCCCGGTGGCGAGCGTGCCCCGCGTCCGGGCGGTGCCCGTCCCGCGGGTCCGCGTCCGGGCAACAACCCGTTCACCTCTGGTGGCTCCACCGGCATGGCGCGCCCGCAGGCGCCCCGTCCGGGCGGCGCACCCCGACCGGCCGGGGGCCACGGCGGCCACGGTGGCCAGGGCGCACCCGGTGGTCCGCGTCCGCAGGGCGCCGGTCAGGGCGGTCCCCGTCCGCAGGCCGGTTCCGGTGGGCCCCGCCCGACTCCGGGCGGCATGCCCCGTCCGCAGGCGCCCCGCTCCGCCGGTGGCCCCGGCGGCGGTCCCGGCGGTAACCGTCCGAACCCGGGCATGATGCCGCAGCGTCCCGCTGCCGGCCCGCGTCCTGGTGGCGGCCCCGGTGGCGGCGGTCGCGGTCCCGGTGGTGCCGGTCGTCCCGGTGGTGCCGGTCGTCCCGGTGGCGGCGGCGGCTTCGCCGGCCGTCCGGCCGGTCCCGGTGGCGGCGGTCGTCCCGGTGGTGGTCGTCCCGGTGGTCCCGGTGCCCGTGGTGGCACGCAGGGTGCGTTCGGCCGTCCCGGCGGTCCGGCGCGTCGTGGCCGTAAGTCGAAGCGGCAGAGGCGCCAGGAGTACGAGGCCATGCAGGCCCCGTCGGTCGGCGGTGTGATGCTGCCTCGCGGCAACGGCGAGACCGTTCGCCTGTCGCGCGGTGCGTCCCTCACCGACTTCGCGGAGAAGATCAACGCCAACCCGGCGTCGCTCGTCGCCGTGATGATGAACCTCGGCGAGATGGTCACGGCCACGCAGTCCGTCTCCGACGAGACGCTGCAGCTCCTCGCCGGCGAGATGAACTACACCGTTCAGATCGTCAGCCCGGAGGAGGAGGACCGCGAGCTGCTCGAGTCCTTCGACATCGAGTTCGGCGAGGACGAGGGCGGCGAGGAACTCCTCGTGTCCCGTCCGCCGGTCGTGACCGTCATGGGTCACGTCGACCACGGTAAGACCCGACTGCTGGACGCGATCCGCAAGACCAATGTGGTCGCGGGCGAGGCCGGCGGCATCACGCAGCACATCGGTGCGTACCAGGTCTCCACCGACGTCAACGACGAAGAGCGTCGCATCACCTTCATCGACACCCCGGGTCACGAGGCGTTCACCGCCATGCGTGCCCGTGGTGCCAAGTCGACCGACATCGCGATCCTCGTGGTGGCGGCCAACGACGGTGTGATGCCGCAGACGATCGAGGCGCTGAACCACGCCAAGGCGGCCGACGTGCCGATCGTGGTCGCGGTCAACAAGATCGACGTCGAGGGCGCGGACCCGGTCAAGGTGCGCGGTCAGCTGACCGAGTACGGCCTGGTGGCCGAGGAGTACGGCGGCGACACGATGTTCGTCGACATCTCCGCCAAGCAGGGTCTGCACATCGACTCCCTGCTGGAGGCCGTCGTCCTCACCGCCGACGCCTCGCTCGACCTGCGGGCCAACCCGGAGCAGGACGCGCAGGGTATTGCGATCGAGTCCCACCTCGACCGCGGCCGCGGTGCCGTCTCCACCGTCCTCGTCCAGCGCGGTACCCTCCGCATCGGCGACACGATGGTGGTCGGCGACGCGTACGGCCGAGTCCGCGCGATGCTCGACGACAAGGGCAACAACGTCGAGGAAGCGGGTCCGTCGACCCCCGTCCTGGTCCTGGGTCTCACCAACGTCCCCGGCGCCGGCGACAACTTCCTCGTCGTCGACGAGGACCGTACGGCCCGCCAGATCGCCGAGAAGCGCGCCGCGCGCGAGCGCAACGCCAACTTCGCCAAGCGCACCCGCCGGGTGTCCCTCGAGGACCTCGACAAGGTGCTCAAGGCCGGTCTGGTGCAGGAACTCAACCTCATCATCAAGGGCGACGCGTCCGGTGCGGTGGAGGCTCTCGAGTCCTCGCTGCTCCAGCTCGACGTCGGTGAAGAGGTCGACATCCGAGTCCTGCACCGCGGTGTGGGTGCGGTCACCGAGTCCGACGTCGACCTGGCGATGGGCTCCGACGCGATCGTCATCGGCTACAACGTCCGTGCGGCCGGCCGTGCCGCGCAGATGGCGGAGCGCGAGGGCGTCGACGTCCGGTACTACTCGGTCATCTACCAGGCGATCGAGGAGATCGAGGCGGCCCTCAAGGGCATGCTCAAGCCGGAGTACGAAGAGGTCGAGCTCGGTACGGCGGAGATCCGCGAGGTCTTCCGCTCGTCCAAGCTGGGCAACATCGCGGGTGTTCTCATCCGCTCCGGCGAGGTCAAGCGCAACACCAAGGCGCGCCTCATCCGCGACGGCAAGGTCATCGCGGAGAACCTCAACATCGAGGGTCTGCGTCGCTTCAAGGACGACGTCACCGAGATCCGCGAAGGCTTCGAGGGTGGTATCAACCTCGGAAACTTCAACGACATCAAGATCGACGACGTCATCGCGACGTACGAGATGCGCGAGAAGCCGCGCGGCTGACGCGTCAATGGTCGGGGCCGGTCGGCGGGACGAAATCCCGTCGATCGGCCCCGGCCGTGCGTGTACGGTTCCTGATGTCCCTGCCAAGAGCGGGCAGGGCACTACCCAACCCCGTACCGGCGGGACATCCGGACATACATGTATGTGGGGACGCTGTCCTTCGATCTGCTTCTCGGCGATGTGCACTCGCTGAAGGAAAAACGCTCCGTGGTCCGCCCGATCGTGGCCGAGCTCCAGCGCAAATACGCGGTGGCAGCGGCCGAAGTAGGCGGTCAGAACCTCCACCGCAGGGCCGAGATCGGCCTCGCGGCGGTGTCCGGGGATCCGCGACACCTCACAGAAGTACTGGACCGGTGCGAGCGCCTTGTCGCCGCCCGGCCCGAAGTGGAGCTGCTGTCGGTTCGACGGCGGCTGCACGGCGATGAAGACTGAATGACTGGATTCCCCGTGGGCCGTCACACTGCGGTTCTGCCGCGGGGCCCCGGGGAATCCGGTAGGAAATCAAGGAATGAGGAGAAGGACCGGTGGCCGACAACGCGCGGGCCCGCAAGCTGGCCGATCGCATCCAGGTCGTGGTCGCGGAGACCCTGGACCGGCGAATCAAGGATCCGCGGCTGGGCTTCGTCACGATCACGGACGCCCGGGTCACCGGCGACCTCCGGGAGGCCACGGTCTTCTACACGGTCTACGGAGACGACGAGGAGCGCGCCGCGTCCGCCGCGGCGCTGGAGTCCGCCAAGGGCATCCTCCGCTCCGAGGTCGGCCGCCAGACCGGAGTCCGCTTCACGCCGACCCTGACCTTCGTCCCGGACGCCCTCCCCGACAACGCGCGCACGATCGACGATCTGCTCGACAGGGCGCGCGCCAAGGACGCCGAGGTCCGCGAGGCCTCCACCGGTAAGACGTACGCCGGTGACGCCGACCCGTACCGCAAGCCGGAGGACGAGGACGAGGACGGGGACGCAGCCTCCGAATGAGCCAGCACAGCAAGACGCCCGACGGCCTTGTCATCGTCGACAAGCCGTCGGGCTTCACTTCGCACGATGTCGTCGCCAAGATGCGCGGCATCGCCAGGACCCGCAGGGTCGGGCACGCGGGCACCCTGGACCCGATGGCGACCGGTGTCCTCGTCCTCGGCGTCGAGAAGGCCACCAAGCTCCTCGGCCATCTCGCGCTGACCGAGAAGGAGTACCTCGGTACGATCCGCCTCGGCCAGAACACGATCACGGACGACGCCGAGGGCGAGATCACCTCGTCCACCGACGCGTCCAAGGTCACCCGGGACGGCATCGACGCGGGCGTCGCCGCGCTGACCGGCGACATCATGCAGGTGCCGTCCAAGGTCAGCGCCATCAAGATAGACGGCAAGCGGTCGTACGCGCGGGTGCGCGGCGGCGAGGAGTTCGACATTCCCGCCCGCCCGGTGACCGTTTCGCAGTTCACGGTGTACGACGTCCGCGAGGCCGTCGCCGAGGACGGCACGCCCGTCGTCGACCTCGTCGTCTCGGTGGTCTGCTCCTCGGGTACGTACATCCGTGCCCTCGCCCGTGACCTGGGCGCGGGACTGGGCGTGGGCGGGCATCTGACCGCGCTGCGCCGCACCCGTGTCGGGCCGTACAAGCTCGATGCGGCGAAGACGCTCGACCAGCTCCAGGAGGAGCTGACGGTCATGCCGATCGGCGAGGCCGCCGCCGCGGCGTTCCCGCGCTGGGACGTCGACGAGAAGCGGGCCCGGCTGCTCATCAACGGCGTACGGCTGGAGATGCCGGCGTACGACACGAAGGGGCCGGTGGCCGTCTTCGGTCCGGAGGACCGGTTCCTGGCGCTGGTCGAACAGCAGAAGGGCAAGGCGAAGAGCCTCGCGGTCTTCGGCTGAGGCCCCTTTCACCGAGGGCTCCCATTTCCACCGAGGGCCCCCATCGTGGAGCGGGCACGGCCGCTGCCCGCTCCACGATCCCCCTCGGAGGGTGTCTGTCCGCCCCGTCGCACGGATTCACACCATCGAGCAGGCGCTCGGAGTGAACCGAGGGGGCACTGGGGGGCGCTTTCGTCCCGCCACCTTCTTCCGTTGATCACCACGGACCTGCGGTCCGTCGCGCGCTCGCCGTCCTCGGCTGCTGCTCGTGCGCGTTCCCGAGGGCGCGAAACCGCTTCGACCGGCGGAGGCGCCGGGCAGCCCGGTGCCGATGCGAAGCGAGGACCGCGGGCATGGCAGTCTTAGACCTGCGTGAGCGGTCGTCCTCACGCACGCAGGTTCGATTCGGGTTCGGGCGAGGAGCGGTCACAGTGCAGCGCTGGCGTGGCTTGGAGGACATCCCCCAGGACTGGGGGCGCAGCGTCGTCACCATCGGTTCCTACGACGGTGTGCACCGGGGCCACCAGCTGATCATCGGGCGGGCCGTGGAGCACGCCCGAGAGCTGGGCGTGCCGTCGGTCGTGGTGACGTTCGACCCGCACCCCAGTGAGGTCGTCCGCCCCGGCAGCCACCCTCCGCTGCTCGCGGCGCACCACCGGCGTGCGGAACTGATGGCGGAGCTCGGGGTGGACGCGGTGCTGATCCTCCCGTTCACCTCGGAGTTCTCGAAGCTGTCGCCCGCGGACTTCATCGTGAAGGTCCTGGTGGACAAGCTCCACGCGCGCGCGGTGATCGAGGGCCCGAACTTCCGCTTCGGCCACAAGGCGGCGGGGAGCGTGGACTTCCTGGCCGAGCTGGGCCGTACCTACGATTACGAGGTCGAGGTCGTCGACCTGTACGTGCGCGGTGAGGCGGGCGGCGGCGAGCCCTTCTCCTCCACGCTGACGCGCCGCCTGATCGCCGAAGGCGATGTCGAGGGCGCCGCGGAGATCCTCGGCCGCCCGCACCGCGTCGAGGGCGTCGTCGTCCGCGGCGCCCAGCGCGGCCGCGAACTGGGCTACCCGACGGCGAACGTCGAAACCCTCCCGCACACCGCGATCCCCTCGGACGGTGTCTACGCCGGCTGGCTCACCGCGGACGGCGAACGCATGCCGGCCGCGATCTCCGTCGGCACGAACCCCCAGTTCGACGGCACGGAACGCACGGTCGAGGCGTACGCGATCGACCGCGTCGGCCTCGACCTGTACGGGCTGCACGTGGCCGTCGACTTCCTCGCGTACGTGCGCGGCATGGCGAAGTTCGAGTCCATCGAGGCCCTGCTGGACGCGATCGCGAATGACGTGAAGCGGGCGCGCGAACTGACGACGGAGTACGACGCGTAGCGCGTCCGGCGGGGTGGGTGGTCCTGCCCGGTGCCGTGGCTCGGGAATGTCTTCGAAGTAGCGTCGTCCGCTCGGAGGGCGGGCCCGGCGGCGTCTGGTGCGTGCGATCGCGGAGGATGGGGTCCCCCTGCCGCCGAAGGCAGGGCAAGAGTCCATGCGGAACATCGGCGACTGACGACAACGCAGTGTGGGGGCACCTCCCGTGCCCGAAGAGCTACGGGGGAGGGCGTGTCAGGCGTCGCCGGGCAGACGGGACTTCGAAGACACGACCGAAGGGTGCCTCAGCGCGCTGTCGCCCAGTGGCAGGCCACGGCCTTCGGGCCCGAGCCCGGGAGGATCGGTAGGTCGTCCGTGCGGCATCGGGTGGCGATGCCCGCGGCGTCCGCTTCGCCCGAGGCGAGGACCTGGCAGCGGGCGTGGAAGCGGCAGCCGGCCGGGATGCGGGAGGGGTCCGGGGGTTCGCCGGTGAGGACCACCGGCGGTTCGGTGGACTCGGGCAGCACCGACAGCAGCGCCCGCGTGTACGGGTGCCGAGGGTTCGTCAGGACGTCTTCCACCGGGCCCGACTCCACGATCCGCCCCAGGTACATGACGGCGACCCGGTCCGCGATGTTCCACGCCAGGCCCAGATCGTGGGTCACCACCAGCGCGGAGAGGCCCAGCTCGTCCCGCAGCCGCAGCAGCAGCGCGAGGATCTCGCCCCGCACCGAGGCGTCCAGTGAGGCCACCGGCTCGTCGGCGACGATGAGTTCGGGCTGGAGGACCAGCGCGCCCGCGATGACCACGCGCTGGCGCTGGCCGCCCGACAGCTCGTGCGGGTAGCGGAGGTAGAAGCGCTCGGGCGGCCGCAGACCCGCGCGCGAGAGGGCCTCCGCGACCGCGGCGCGTTCGTCCCCCTCGTACCCATGGATCCGCAGGCCCTCCGCCACCGCGTCGTACACCGTGTGCCGCGGATTGAGCGACCCGCTCGGATCCTGCAGCACCAGCTGCACCCGCTTGCGGTACGCCCTCAACGCCCGGGAGCCGTACGAGAGCGGCGCACCGCCGAAGGCGATACGGCCCGCCGTGGGCTCCACCAGGCCGAGCAGCGTCCGCGCAAGCGACGTCTTGCCGCAGCCGGACTCGCCGACGAGCGCGACGATCTCCCCGGCGCCGATGTCCAGGTCGACCCCGTCGACGGCGCGCGCCGCCGGTGCGCCCCGGCGCCCGGGGAAGGCCACGCGCAGACCCGCGGCCGACAGCAGGGGAGCGACGGCCATCCTGGACTCCTCGACGGCACTCATGCTTCCTCCGGTGCACCCGCGTGCACACACGCTGCCCGCCGTCCCGCCCCCGCCGCGCGCAGCTCCTGCTCGTCCCGCGCGCACGCGTCCAGCGCCACGGGGCAGCGCGGATGGAACGTACAGCCGCCCGGCAGCGCCGAAGGGTCCGGCGGGTCCCCGGGCAGCCCCCGCGGCGCCCGACGCGACGCCGGGTCCCCGATGCGCGGGAACGCCGCCGACAGCGCCCGCCCGTACGGATGCGCAGCCGCGTCGTACACGTCTCGCGCCGGGCCCTCCTCCACCACCCGCCCCGCGTACATCACCGCGAGCCGGTCGCACGTGTCGGCGAGCACCGCCAGATCGTGGCTGATCATCAGCAGGCTGATGTCCTGCTCGGCCACGAGTTGCTCGATCAGCCGAAGGATCTGCGCCTGGATCATCACATCCAGCGCGGTCGTCGGCTCGTCCGCGACGATCAGCCGCGGGCCGCAGGCGAGCGCCATCGCGATCATCACGCGCTGCCGCTGCCCGCCGGACAGCTCGTGCGGATACGCCTCCGCACGTGCGGCCGGCAGCCCGACCTGCTCCAGCAGCTCGCCCACGCGCCCCCGCGCCGCGCCCGCTGTCGACTGCCGGTGTACGAGCAGGGGCTCGGCGATCTGTTCCCCGATCCGGTGCACGGCGTTGAGCGAGTGCATGGCGCCCTGGAAGACGATCGACGCGCCCGCCCACCGTACGGCCCGCAGCCGCCCCCACTTCATGGTGAGAACGTCCTCGCCGTCCAGCAGGATCTCCCCGGTCAGCCGGGCCGAGGCGGGCAGCAGCCGCAGCAGCGCCAGCGCCAGCGTGGACTTCCCGCACCCCGACTCGCCTGCGAGGCCCAGCTTCCGGCCCGTCTCCACGGTCAGGTCGACACCTCGTACGGCGGGCACGGCTGCCGCCCCGGTCCCGTACGTGACCTTCAGGTCCTTGATCTCGAGGAGGCTCAACGACCCACTCCCAGCCTCGGGTTGAGCACCGACTCGACCGCCCGCCCGCACAGCGTGAACGCCAGCGCCACCAGCGCCACCGCGATCCCCGGCGGGGCCAGGTACCACCAGTGCCCCGACGACACCGCGCCCGCCTCCCGCGCGTCCTGGAGCATGCCGCCCCACGACACCACCGTCGGATCGCCGAGCCCGAGGAACGCGAGCGTCGCCTCCGTCAGGATCGCGGTGGAGATGCCGAGCGTGGTCTGGGCCAGGACCAGCGGCATCACATTGGGCAGCACATGGCGGGCCATGACGTGTCCGTGCCCGCCGCCGAGCGCCCTCGCCCGTTCGATGTACGGGCGCGACTCGACCGCGATCGTCTGCGCGCGCACGAGCCGCGCCGTCGTCGGCCAGGTCGTGACGCCGATCGCCAGGATCACCGTCCACACACTCCGCGACAGCACCGTGGCCAGGACGATCGCCAGCACCAGCGTCGGCATCACCAGGAACCAGTCGGTGATCCGCATGACGACCGTCGAGAGCCGGCCGCCGTAGTGCCCGGCGATGATGCCCACGAGCGTGCCGATGCCCACCGAGAGCGCCGCGGCGAGCAGCCCCACGGTGAGCGAGATCCGCGCGCCCCAGACCAGCAGCCCGAGCAGCGACCGCCCGAACTGGTCCGTCCCGAGCGGGAATGCGGAGCTGGGAGACTCCAGCGCCGTCCCCGGCGCGTTGGTGACGCTCTGCACGTCGCTGCCGACGAGCACCGGCGCGGCGAGCGCGACCAGGGCGAGCAGCGCGAGTCCGCCGAGGCCGACGACCCCCGCCCGCTGCGTACGGTACGCGCGCCAGAACCGGGCCACCGAGTCGCGGCGGCGTGTCCAGAGCAGAGACCTCGTCATCGGCCCACCCTCGGATCGAGCAGCGGATACAGCAGATCGGCCAGGAGGTTCATCAGGATCATCGCGCCGGCGAAGACCACGAACAGCCCCTGCACCAGGGGCAGATCGGGCACGCTCAGCGCCTGGTAGAACAGTCCGCCGAGCCCCGGCCAGGAGAAGACTGTCTCTACGAGGATCGACCCGGCCGCCACATGACCGAGGTTGATGAAGACCATCGTGACGGTCGGCAGCAGCGCGTTGGGAACGGCGTGCCGGCGCCGTACGGCATCGTCACGCAGCCCCTTCGCCCGGGCCGTCGTCAGATAGTCGCTGCCCATCTCGTCCAGCAGCGAGGAACGCATCACCAGCAGCGTCTGCGCGTACCCGACGGCGACCAGCGTCAGCACCGGCAGCACCATGTGGTGCGCGACATCCATGACGTACGCGAAGCCCGTGGCGTCGCCGGACTCCATGCCGCCGGTCGGGAACAGGCCCGGGAGCGGCCCGGCGCCCACCGAGAAGGTGATGATCAGGAGCAGCCCGAGCCAGAACGACGGCACCGACCACAGCGTCAGTGCCACCCCCGTGCTGAGCCGGTCGCCGAGCCCGCCGTGCCGCCACGCGGAGCGCGTACCGAGCCACAGCCCGAGCCCCGAGTAGATCACCACGGCGACACCCGTGAGCAGCAGCGTCGCCGGCAGCTTCTGTCCGATCAGCTCGCCGACCGGGGCGTGGAACTGGTACGACGTGCCCAGATCGCCCGTGAGCGCGCCCGCGCAGTACTCCGTGAACTGCTGCCACAGCGGCAGATCGAGACCGAACTGACGGCGCAGCGTGGCCAGTTGCCCCTCGCTGGTCGGCATACCGTGCGTCATGGCCTTGACCGGGTCGCCGGGGACGATCCTGAAGAGGAAGAAGCTGGTGACGAGGACGGCGAACAGCGACACGGCCGCGCCGCCCAGCTTGCCCGCCACATACACCGGATACGCGCTCGCACGGCGGCCGCGTGCGGCGCGGGCCCCGGGGGATCCGGGTGGCCGCGCCGCCTCGGCCGGGACGGAGCCGGTCGTCGTGCTCGTGGTGCTGCTCATCGGCTACTCACGGTCTTCCGCGGTGGCACGGCGGCGCCGGCTGCCGATGACACCGATCGCGACGACCACGACGACGGACACCCCGATGCCGATGGCCACGGCCGTGGAGGAACCGCCGCCGGCCGACGTCGCGGCGCCGCTCCCGGCGGCCGGTTCGGCGGACCACCAGCTCCAGTAGCCGTCCTGGCCGTAGAGGTTGCCGGCGGCCTCCGGCATGGTCGTGATGGACTTGATCTGGTCCGTACGGTACGCCTCGACCGCGTTCGGGTACGCCATGACATTCATGTACCCGGTCTCGTACAGGCGGGCCTGCATCTGCTTGACCAGGGCGCTGCGCCTGGCCGCGTCGTACTCCACGGCCTGTTGCGCGTACAGGTCGTCGAACTGCCTGTCGCAGATGAAGTTGTCGGTGGCGCCCGTGTCCTTGGGCGTGGCGGGCAGGGCGGCGCACGTATGGATGGAGAGGACGAAGTCCGGGTCGGGGTTGACGGACCAGCCGTCGAACGCCAGGTCGTAGTCGCCCTTGAGCCACGGGTCGGAGACGTTGTCGAGACAGTCGACCTTCAGCCCGACGCCGAGCGCGCCCCACCACTCCTGGAGGTACTTGCCGATCGCCTTGTCGTTCGGGTCGGTGGCGTGGCAGAGGATCCGCAGGTCCAGCGCCCTGCCGTCCTTGCCCACGCGCTTGCCGCTGCCGGTCTTGCGGTATCCGGCGCGGTCGAGGAGCGCGGCCGCCTTGCCCGGGTCGTACCCGATCCTCCGGTCCGCCTCCGGCTTCCAGAAGTACGGGCCGAAGCGCGGCGGGATGTACCCCTCGCCCTCCACGGCATGGCCCTGGAACACCTTGTCGACGATGGTCCTGCGGTCGACCGCGTGGAACAGCGCCTTGCGGACCATCGGGTCGAGCAGCGCGGGGTGTCCGCTGCCGAACTTCCCGCCGTCCCTGGCCCGGGCGCCGGGGTTGGTGGCGAGCGCGAAGAAGCGCCGACCCGGAGCGTCGTTGACCTTGATGTTCTCGGCGTTCCCGAGTGACGCCGCCTGGGCCGGGGTGAGGTTGGAGACGAAGGACACCTCGCCCTTTCGCAGCGCCGCGACCGCCGCGTCACCGTCCTTGTAGTACTTGAACACCAGCTCGTCGAACTTCGGTGCGCCACGCCAGAAGTTCTTGTTGGGCTTGAGCCTGATGTACTGGTCGACCTTGAAGTCGGTGAGGATGAACGGGCCGTTGCCGACGACGGGGAACTGCTTGTCGTTGTTGAACTTCGAGAAGTCGCCGACCTTCTCCCAGACGTGCCTGGGCACGATCGGGACGTCCAGCGCGGTCATCGTCGCCTGTGGCTTCTTCAGCTCGATGACGAGCGTCCCGGGATCGGGGGCGGTGACCTTCCTGAAGTTGGCCGTGAAGCTGCCGTTGGCAGTGGCGGCGTTCTCGTCCGTCATCATCTTGTTGAAGGTCCAGGCGGCGTCCTCGGCCGTGGCCTTCTCGCCGTCGGACCAGGTGGAGTCCTTGCGGATGGTGTACGTCCACGTCAGCTTGTCCGGGGACGACGACCACTCGGTGGCGAAACCCGGGACCGGATGTGCGTCCTTGACGTCGTAGTTCGTCAGGTAGTCGTAGATCAGCCGGTGGACGGTGGTGGAGACCAGCCGCTGCGCCAGGAACGGGCTGAGGGAGTCCACGCTCTGCGAGACGGCGACCGTGAGGACGCGGCCCTTGCCGTCCTTGCTGTCCTGGCCGTCCCTGTCGTCGGTCGCCGCGGCGTGCGACGGCACTGCCACGAGCGCCGAGGCCGCGATGCCGGTGGCGAGAATCAGCCGGAGGAACGGACGCCGGCGTGAGGTGTGGGGTGGAGCCGTTGTGATCATAGGACGTTGACCTCGCGTCGTAACTCGCTTGGAGGACGCACGTGGATCTTTTGGGCGCCAACTGGTGAAGCGAAGGTCTATCAGCGTGGTCTAGACGTGTCAACGATATGGCGACACGGCGTCAAACCCCTTGTCTGCTGGGCAAATGCGAGAGGGCTCGCACCGCGGAGAACGGTGCGAGCCCTCAGAGGTCTGAACCACTGACGCCCTACTGCTGAGGGGCCGGCGGCGCCTGCGGAGGCTGCTGATGCGGGTAGCCATAACCGGCGGGCGGGACGGGGCCCTGGAGTTCGGGCTGGCCCGGCTGACCGGGTGCCTGGCCCGGCTGACCGTGCTGGCCCTGCTGGCCCGGGAAGGGCTGCGGCGGTAGCGCCGACTGCCCGTGCGGCGGTTGCTGCTGCGCGGGCGGCTGTGCGGCCGGGCTCGGCACGGACTGCGCCTGGGACGGCTGCGACTGCTGCCACGGCTGCTGCACACCCGGCTGCGGCGGATACGGCTGCTGTCCCCCGTACGGAGGCTGTCCACCGTACGGCGGCTGCTGCGGGTCCGGTGCGTACGGCTGGGCCGGCTGCTGACCCGCGTACGGCTGGTTGGGCATCGGCGGCGCCATGTGCGGCGGCTGGTGGCCCTGGCCCTCCGACGTCCACAGCCCCTGTACCTGCTGCGCCCGTACGAAGTCCTCCGCGACCATCGCGGACAGATTGAAATACGCCTCACGGGTCTTCGGACGCATCATGTCCAGGTCGACCTCGGCGCCCGCCGACAGATGCTCGTCGAACGGCACCACGACGACCCCGCGGCAGCGGGTCTCGAAGTGCTGCACGATGTCCTCGACCTTGATCATCTTGCCCGTCTCGCGGACACCCGAGATCACGGTGATCGAGCGCTGCACCAGGTCCGCGTAGCCGTGCGCCGACAGCCAGTCGAGCGTGGTGCTCGCGCTGCTCGCGCCGTCCACCGACGGCGTGGAGATGATGATGAGCTGGTCGGCGAGGTCCAGCACTCCGCGCATCGCGCTGTAGAGCAGACCGGTGCCGGAGTCGGTGAGGATGATCGGGTACTGCTTGCCCAGCACCTCGATCGCGCGCCGGTAGTCCTCGTCGTTGAACGTCGTCGAGACGGCCGGGTCCACGTCGTTGGCGATGATCTCCAGACCGGAGGGCGCCTGCGAGGTGAACCGGCGGATGTCCATGTACGAGTTCAGGTACGGGATCGCCTGGACCAGGTCACGGATGGTCGCCCCGGTCTCGCGGCGCACCCGGCGGCCGAGGGTGCCGGCGTCCGGGTTGGCGTCGATCGCCAGGATCTTGTCCTGCCGCTCGGTGGCGAGGGTCGAACCGAGCGCGGTGGTCGTCGTGGTCTTGCCGACACCGCCCTTGAGGCTGATGACCGCGATCCGGTAGCAGGACAGCACCGGCGTACGGATCAGTTCGAGCTTGCGCTGGCGCTCGGCCTCCTCCTTCTTGCCACCGAGCTTGAAGCGTGCGGCGGCGCCGGAGGGGTTACGGCTCGACTTGGCCTTCTGCTTGTTGTTGCGCATGAGGCGGTCGGAGGAGAGCTCCACGGCCGCCGTGTAGCCGAGCGGTGCGCCCGGCACGGAACGCTCACGCTGGTCGTGCGTGACGGGCGTCGGCCAGGCGCCACCGGTCCGCGGGTCGACGGGGGCCGCGGTGGGAGGCTGCTGCGCCTGGCCCGGCACCTGCTGCGCGGGCGCGTGGGGCGTGGCGGGCGCGGGGAGGTTCGGTGCCTGGGGTGCGTGCGGTGCCTGAGGCGGCAGGTGGGCGGGCAGGCCGGGCTGGGGCTGGGCGGCCTGCGGGAAGCCGTAACCACCTTGTGGGACCTGCGGAGCCTGGGGAGCTTGCGGAACCTGCGGGTTCGGCCCGGGGGCGGCGGGCTGCGGCTGGGCGGCCTGTGGGAAGCCGTAGCCACCTTGCGGTGCCTGGGGCGCGTGGGGTACGTGCGGGGCCGGGGCCTGCGGGGCCTGCGGTGCCGGTGCGTGCGGGGCCGGGGCCTGGGGCGCTTGGGGTGCCTGCGGGGCGGGCGCGCCGGCCTGGGGTTGCTGCGGCTGCGCCAGGGGGAACCCGTAGCCGCCCTGCTGCACGGGCGCGCTCTGCTGGGGCTGCTGCGGCTGCGGGAACCCGTAGCCACCCTGCTGCGCGGGCAGGTTGGGGGTCTCGGCGCCCGGCTGCGGGAAGCCGTAGCCGCCCTGCTGCGGGCCGGCGTCCGTGGCCGGTACGGGGGCGGGGGCGGGGGCTTCAGCGGATGCGCCCTGCGGCTGGGCCGGGTGCTGCGGGGCGGGCCACTGGGGCGCGGTGGTCGGTGCGGCGGGCTGGAACGCGGGCGGCAGCGGCGGCAGTGCCCCGATCTGCGCGGCCGGGGCGGGAGCCCAGGGCTGTGCGGCCACGGGACCCGGGGGAGTGTCCTGCGGTGCGTCCACGGGAACGGAGTCCTGCGGAACCACGTCGGCGGGTACCTCGGCGGGCACGGCGTCGGCCGGCTCGTCCGCCGTGGCGTTGTGAGCCGAGCCGGATTCAGAGCCCGACTCCGGGCCCGACTCCGAGCCTGCGTCCGGGTCGGCGGCCGTGTCCCGAACCTGGGCCGCATCTATCGGCGTTCCGGAGTCGGAGTCGGCGTCGCGCGCCTCGTCCACCGTGGCCTCGGGCCCGCCCACGGTTTCGTCCGCGGTCGCTGCCGCGTCCGTGCTCGTACCCGCGTCCGTGCTCGTACCCGTGCTCGTGGAGTCATCGGGCTCGGCCTCGGCGCCGACGCCCTCGGTTCCGTCGGCCGCCGCGGCGGCAGCCGCCTCCCGCTCCGCGATCTCACGCTTCAGCGCGGCGGGGGAGAAACGCATCGTCGCCCCGCTCTCCACATCCCCACCGCCGAACGGCTGCGGCGCGCCGGCCCCCGAGTCGGCAGAAGCGACAACTGGGGCGGGAGCGACAGGAACAACAGGGGCCGGAGGAACGGGTGCAGGGGCCGGGGCAACGGGCGCGGGGGCAGCAGGCGCGGGCACAGGGGTTGCGTCGGGCGCAGGCACGGGGGTTGGCGCAGGGGCGGCGGGCGCCGGCGTCGGCGCGGGCGCCCAGTTCGGCTCGAAACCACTGCCCGGGGGCAGTCCCGGCACCGCTATCGGCGCTCCGGGCGGCGGCGGAGGCGTCGCTCCCTGCGCACCCGAGCCGCCCGCCGGCTCCCCCGACGCGTTCTGCGTGTACCAGGCCGGCGGGGTGTAGTCGATGGTGAACTCACCCGTCATGTCTGCGGGCTCCGCGTCGGACTGATCATCGACGGGCATGTTCCAACCCCCGCGGATCTCGTCCCGATCGCCGTTCACTTTGCCTCCTGTGGTCGAGCACCCTCGTGCCGTGGTGGGTGGGGGCGACCGCTACCGTCGTCCGGTCCGCCCGGCTCTCCCCCCTTGGGACGCCGCGCACCTGCCGGCAGGTTCTTGCCGCGCCCTGACCCACCCTAATCGTCAACGGTGTCAGTACGGCAGGGCGGACCTCCCGCCATCGACTGTCCCGTACATCACCCCTGCCCCCAAGTGACATGGGTACGCCGGAGCGTGAGTGTCGAAGGGGTCAAACCCGCACGAACATCGTCAGTCCATCCGGCGCGCGCTGCCCAGCAGTCCGGTCTCGGCGTCCGTGGCCTGGGTCATCACGAACTGCCGGTCCCGTGCCGTGCACCACAAGGTCACACCGTCGGCGAGCGTGGACAGCGCCTCCGTCTCGGCACGCGGCAGACCCAGGATGCGGCTGATCTGCGCGGCCTCGTCCGGGGACACCCGCTGGATGCCGACCAGCCCCGACTTCTCCATCAGCCGCGGCGCCACCGGACTGAGATACGGGAGCAGCGTCACGACCGACTGCCAGGGACCCGAGACCACACGCCCACGGGGCGGCCGCATCCCGCAGTCCCGCACCACGACCACCGGACTGCCGGCCGAGGCACCCTGCGGCGGCACCCGGCCCACATCGTGCAGTGTGATGCACGGCTGGCCGCCGCCCGCCGCCTGGGCGAGACTCGTCCAGGCCGGCGCCCGACCGGTCTCGACGGCGATCCGCGCACCCGTCGCGGCCGCGCGCAAGGCCATCACCTGGGCCGTCCACAGGCCACCGATCAGCGTGATCTCGTACGGCGTGGGCCGGTTGATGCCGAGCACCGCGGGCCGCCCCCCGGCGTCCACGCCGATCACCATGCCGTCGTCACCGACCGGAAGAGCCAGCGACTCCAGTTGCTCCAGCGGTACCGAGTGGCGGTCGCGGCGCGGTCCGATGAGCCCGAACCCGATCCGCGGCTTGCCGCCGCGCCCGCGCGGCACGGGTACCGACGGCACAGCAGGCGCGGGTGCGGGTGCGGGTGCGGACGCGGGCGCGGACGAAGGAGACGAAATAGTGGGCATGGACATCAGCGGGCACCTCCGAGCGGCAGCGTGGCGAGCATCCCCGGCAGCTGCTCGCGGTCGAGCCGGACCAGCCCGGTCTTCACCCCGCGTGCCGCACGCTCCAGTTCATGACGGGCGGTCACCAGCTCCTCGTCGCTGCGCCCGGTGATCCGCACATGACCGGTGACCGTCACCTCCTGCCGGTCGCCGCGCCCCAGCGTGAGGCTGAACGTCGTGGCGAGCGCGGGCAGCGAGGTGAGCAGCGCGACGAGTTGCGGCATCGACGCGCCGCCCGCCGAACCGCGGCCGCCCAACTGGGGCCAGCGGCCCACCCAGTACGTCGTGTGCCTGCGGTCGTCCACGCGCCAGGTCCGCGAGGTCTCCTGGGTGCGCCGCCCCGGCACCTCCGCGCGGCTCGCATGCGCCGTCGCCATCGGGTTGGCGCACGCGGACGTCGCGATCGCGGCGGTGAGCTCCTGCTCGGTCAGTACGGTCGCGCTGAATCCCGCTCCGGCCAGCCGGCTCGCCAGCTGGTCCGCCGCCCGGACCACACACTTCTGCGCGCCCTGCAGCCCGCCGCCGCGCGCGGCAACGGCCTCCGGGCAGAGCTCCGGGTCGAGTTTGAGCGCGATCCACGTGATGCGCACCCCCGGCGAACCCGTCTGTGCCTGCAGCGGCGCATAGTTCCGCGCGGCCACCGACTGCTGCGGCAGATGCGGCGCCGGCGCGGGCTGCGTGTGCTGCACGACCTGCGCGGACTCCAGCCGTATGCCGTCGACGTCCATCACGTCCCGCAGGAGACCCACGGGCAGAGGGTGCGCGGCACGGTCGGGTCGCAGAGCCGTCTCTTCCGGCTCCACCTGCAGCAAGGCCGTCAGGAACGTCCCGTCGCCGACCATTCCCACCGGGCGCCGGTCGCGGTCGCTGTACGAGTACGTCCGCAGCGCCGGATCGCACTCGACGGCCGGCGCGAGCCCCGGCTCCGTGCCCGGCGGAACGACCAGCGAGGCCGCTCTGCGGGAGCGTGCGCGCAGCGCGAGAACGGTGGACAGCCACTCGGGCAGCGAACGGCGGTGCCTGCGGACCAGGGCCAGCAGCACCAGCAAGGCGGCCACCGCTCCGGCCGGCACGACCAGCAGCGGCTCGACCACCCAGGCGACGAGGAGAACCGCGGCAGCGCACTCGATCAGTACAAGCTGTTGCAATCGGAACGAACCGAAGTGTCCCGGGCGCCCCTTCAGTCGGGGCGCGGTCGTTCCCTGCGACGCCGTGGGCGCCGGAGCCGGCGCCGGCGCTGACCCGGGCGCCGGAGCGGAGGGAGGCGCGGAGGTCCGCGCGGCCGCGGCCGTCCGCCTTCGCGTCGCGGAAGCCATGATGGAGAATCCCCCCAATTCATCCCGATCACCCTGGCCTGCCAGGGTATTGGCGGCCGCATCACCCTACCCGCCCGCCGAGCGCCCTCGATCAACGGGCATAGTAGGGGGCCGGTCCGACAACCGGTCCGGGGGAGCGCACTCACCGCCGGGGCGTCGATGACTGCGGCTGTTTCGACCAATGGGGACTCATGGCATCACGGCGGGATGAGCTCAACGCGTACACCTTTGCGAAGAAGCGCACGGTGGCCGCGTTCCTCCAACCCTCAATCACGGGTACGGAGGAGGGGGCTCCGCGCCCGCTGCGCGCGGTCGTGCCGAGTCTGGTGGTCGGTGCCCTCATCCTGGCCGGATTCGGCGCCTGGGGCATGTTCAAGCCCAAGGCCCCCCACGGCTGGGACGAGCCGGGTGCCAAGGTGATCGTCGGCAAGGAGTCCACGACCCGCTACGTGGTGCTCAAGACCGGCGGCAAGAAGCTTCTGCACCCCGTGCTCAACCTGGCCTCCGCCCGGCTGCTGATGAATCCGCAGCACTTCGGGGTCATCCAGGTCAGCGATGACGTACTCGACGCGGGCAATCCCCCGCGCGGACCGATCCTCGGCATCCCCTACGCCCCCGACCGCCTCCCGAGCGCCACGGATGCGGCGAAGGCCAAGCGCTGGGTCGTGTGTGAACAACCGGGCGGCGGCAAGGGCGCCAGCGTCCAGAAGGCCACGTTCGTCCTCGCCGAGCGGGACGCGTCCAGGACCGAGGGCAAGGAGCGACTGACCGGCGGGCAGGTCCTCTACGTCAAGGGGCAGAACGGCGCCCGCTATCTGGTGGACGCGGCAGGCACCAAGTACCTCGTACGCGGCGAGGGCACCGAGGCGGCGTTCCTCACCCGTGCCCTCGTGGGCAGCGAGCAGCCGCAGGCCGTCACGGACGACTGGCTGGCCACGCTCCACGACGGCAGCCCCGTCGACTTCCCCCGGATCCCCGGGACGGTCGGCGCGAGTGCCGGCATCGGCGGCGGACTCGACGACTCCGAGGACAAGGTCGGCATGGTCCTCAAGGCGCAGACGGGTTCGGGACCGCAGCACTACGTCGTCCTGCAGGGAAAGGTCCAGCCGGTCTCCGACTTCATCGCCTGGCTGCTCATCAACTCCCCGCAGACCGACCCTCTCGACATGGGCGGCGAGGCGGCCACCGTGGACGCGGCGTCGTTCAGGCCCGAGTCCGAGGCGTTCGGCGCGCAGTACCGCTGGCCGTCGCAGAGGTCCGACCAGGTCAACTCCACAGGCGGGGAGGGCGCCAGGGACACGGTCTGCAGCGTCCTGCGCTCGGTCGACGGCAAGGGCCGTACGACCCTGTCCACCTGGGCCGGCAGCAAGTACCCGGCGGAGATCACCGCGGGCGGCACCAGCACCTACGTCACCCCGGGCAGCGGCCTGCTCTACACCCAGGTCCAGGGCAAGCAGACCAAGCCCGACGGCTCGCTCTTCCTGGTCACGGACACCGGACTGCGGTACGCGGTCCAGGCGAACGGCGACAGTGACGCGGCCCGTTCGGACATCGGCACCGGCGGCCAACAGAAGCAGCAGGACGGCCGGCCCGAGCCGAGCCTCGCGCAGGTCCGCCTCGGCTATGAGAAGGTCACGCCCGCCCTCGTCCCCATCACCTGGTCGGAGTTCCTGTCCAAGGGGCCGCGGCTGGACACCAACAGCGCACGTCAGCCGCAGGGTTCGTGAGGGGGACGTCAGTGACGTACCGCAGGACTGCCCTGCTCGGCGCCGTGGTTCTCACCGGGCTGCTGGCGGCGCCGTCGTCAGCGCACGCGGAGGAGTTCCCCGGCCGCCTCGGCATCGACGGCAGCGGCGAATGCACCTTCCCGATGAAGAAGCAGATCGCGAGCATCCCCTGGTCGCTCCAGCGGGTGCTCCTCGACGAGCTGTGGCAGGACACCAAGGGCAAGGGAGTCCGGGTCGCCGTCATCGACACCGGCGTCGACGACGTCAACCCACAGCTCAAGTCCGCCGTGGACGCCTCCGCCGGCAAGGACTTCCTGCAGCCCGACAAGGACTCCCGGGACGACAAGCGCGGCAAGACCGACGGCACGGTCGACGAGGTCGGCCACGGCACCAAGGTCGCCGGCATCATCGCCGCCCGCCCCCGCAAGGGCACCGGCTTCGTCGGGCTCGCCCCCGAGGCGACGATCATCCCGATCCGCCAGAACGACGAGAAGAACAGCGGCAAGTCCAACACGATGGCCCTGGCGATCGACCACGCCATCGACAAGGGCGCCGATGTCATCAACATCTCGCAGGACACGACTCAGCCGCTGACCCCGCAATCGGACCTCGGCAAGGCGGTCGCGCGCGCCGTCCAGAAGGACATCGTCGTCGTCGCCTCGGCCGGGAACGACGGCATGGACGGCAAGCTCAAGAACACCTACCCGGCGGCCTTCGACGGTGTCCTCGCCGTCGCCTCCTCCGACCGCAACAACGAACGTGCCGCGTTCTCACAGGCGGGCATCTTCGTGGGCGTCGCCGCGCCGGGCGTCGACATCGTCTCCACCGTCCCCGGCGGCGGCCAGTGCGTCGACAACGGCACCAGCTTCTCCGCCCCGTACGTTGCCGGCGTCGCCGCCCTCCTGCGTGCCAAGCACCCCGACTGGAAGGCGCACCAGATCGTCGCCCAGATCGAGCAGACCGCCGAGCGCAGCATCAACGGCCGCGACAACTTCGTCGGCTGGGGCGTCGTCGACCCGGTCCGCGCCCTGGCCGAGGACGACCGCCCCCTGGAGTCCCCCCGCCCGGACCCCGGCCCGCCGAAGCCCCCGGCCCCCGAGCCGGCGTATCTGACGCTCTCGGAGACCGCGCAGGAACGGGACGAGCGGTACGCGACGTACGCGCTCGGCATCGCCGGGGTCCTGGTCGCGGTGGTGGCGGGGACGGCGATCGTGGTGCGGGACACGGGGCGTCGGCGGCGGGGGAGTTTGCAGTAGCGGTTCGCAGACATGAGCAGAAGTACTCATGCGGAGCCTGAGGACGCATTGGATATGATCGCATTCACGAGTGCGACAAGGGGGCGCTGACGTGGCGGGGCCGAGCGGGGACGGCAAGAAGGATCTCGAAGTCGAGGGCGTGACTCTCCAGAGCTTCAGATCGCGCATGGAAGTACTGCTCTCAGAGCTGGAGAAGTCACCGGCCGAGCATCGCAAACTGGGCGACAACAAGATCACGGCCGACTCGTACGGGCAGGGCTTCGGCGCGGCCGACGCACTCTCCAAGGCGTACGAGCAGGTCCGCGCCAAGCTGGAAGAACTGTCGCGGACGTTCGGCGAGACGATCGAAGGCATGGGCATCGCTGTCCATGTCGCCGAAAAGGGCTACACGGGCGTGGATCTCGAGGAGCGCGAGCGCTTCCAGCAGATCCAGAAGCGCGCACAGGAGCGCTACGACAACCCGGACGGTACCAAGGCCGCCCCGACCAAGGGCGACACCGCCGCCAAGAACCCGGACGCCGGTCCTGACACGACGGACACCGGCGACTCGGGCGGACTCGGCTGACGGGGGACGAGGAGCAGATGGCAGGCAACGAGTTCGAGGGCCAGTCCCTCGACGCTCTGTACGCGATGATCGCCTCCGCCAAACCGGGCGAACTCACCGGCGCGGGCGAGGCGTTGGCCGCCGCGGTGCCCAAGATTCTGGACATCGCGGCCGACCTGCGCCACTACATCAGCCGCGTCGAGTGGGAGGGCGCGGGTGGCGACGCGTTCCGCAAGTGGGGCGCTGGCATGGTCTCGGAGACCCTGGTCCTGGGCGACTACACCAAGGTCGTCAGCAACGAGATGAAGCGTGCGGGCCAGGCCCTCAACGAGGCGAAGGCGGCGGTGCCGAAGCCGGCGGGGCAGTGCTTCGCGGACCCGGAGAAGGAGAAGGCCCGGATCGAGGCGGAGACGGGACCGAAGCTTCAGGAAGCGATTCATCAGCTGGAGCGGCTGTCGTCGTATTACGAGGCGACGCGGGACCGGATGGGGGCGGAGCGGGAGCCGCAGTTCAAGCCTGTGCCGGGGTACGTCGACGTCGAGACGGACGAGCGGCGTTACGGAGCTGGGGCGTCCGCATCCCCCTCGTCGTCGTACGCGGCAGCACCGGTTACGGCATACGAGGGGCAGCAGGGAAGCGCACGTACCTCTGTGGACAGTTCGGGCGATCGTGGCCCAGCACAGCCGTCGGCTCCCTTTACCCGACCTGTCGTGCCCGATGGGAATGTGAGCACGGGTCTCGACTCCGTAGCGGTGGCGCCGCCGCCAGAGGGTGCGACCCGTCCTGTGCCGCCGCCCGTTGGTCCTACGACACCTGTCAATGGTGGCCCCGGCATCCCCATGCCCCCGCCGCCCATCGTCGCGGGACCGCCGGGAGGACCATCACGCATCCCCACTCCGGGGCCCGTAACTGGCAATGGGCGCGGCCTCTTTCCTCCGACGGGACCGATGGGAATGCCACCCAGGCCCGGGGTCGGCGATGGCATCGTCGGCGGCAAACAGGTCCCTGGGCGCGGAGGTGGCTCCCCCAACAGCCCACGACTCCCCATGGGCACAGTGGTGGGTGAGGAACGCGGTCCTCTCGGCCGAGGCGCTGCTGGGATGCCGGGTGCCGGTTCCGGTATGCACGGGGCACCGGGTGGCGGCACACAGCCGGGTCGCAGGCTGGCGACGCAGCCTGGTGGAACGGTCGGTTCGCCGCGTACGTCTGCTGCCGGTTCACGTGGCACATTCACGCCCGGTGGCACAGGGCTCGTCCGGCCGGCCTCGTCCACCACGTCCGGAAACGAGGAGCGCCGCACAGCCACCACTCCCAGGCCCGACTACCTCGAAGAAGATGCGGAGACCTGGGCCATGGGCCAGCGCAAGATCGTCCCTCCTGTCATTGACTGAGGAGTCCCCACCGATGTCTCACGCCGCCCGCGTGATCCGCCGCCGAACGACCGGCCTGCTTGGCGCCCTGATGGCAGCCATGGCCATCTCGACAGCCGCTGCTCCTGCCGCCCACGCGGACGACATGAGGTCCAAGCAGTGGTACCTGGACGCGATGAAGGCCGATCAGTTGTGGAAGGTCTCCACCGGCAAGGGGATCACTGTGGCGGTGATCGACAGCGGCGTCGACGCTTCCACCCCGGAGCTGCGCGGCAAAGTTCTTCCGGGCCCGGACTTCCTCCATGGCAAGGGCGACGCGCGCCACGATGAAGATGGTCATGGCACCTCGATGGCACTCACGATTGCCGGCAGTGGGACGGGTGGCGGCGTCTTCGGGGTGGCTCCGGATGTCAAGATCCTTCCGGTGGTCGCGAGCGACGGTGTGACCATCTTCGGTGGCCGCGAGGCCACTGCCAAAGGCCTCCGCTACGCGGCTGATCACGGTGCCCGAGTCATCAATATCTCCCTCGCGGGACACACGCCGGGACAGGACCTGACGGAGCTGCAGTCGGCGGTGGACTATGCGGTCCAGAAGGGTTCGTTGATCTTCGCCGGGTCCGGTAACGACGGCGACAAGGGCAACCCTGTCGAGTACCCCGCCGCCACGCCGGGCGTCGTTGCAGTCGGAGCTGTGGGCACCGACGGCAAGGTCACCAAGTTCTCCGGCTACGGTGACCACGTTGCCCTGGTGGGCCCCGGCGACAAGATGCCCACGCGCTGCTCGGACGGCAACGGTTACTGCGAGAGCGGGGGCACCAGCCATGCCACCGCCTACGCCTCCGCCTCCGCCGCCCTCATCTGGTCAGCCCACCCCAACTGGACCGCGAACCAGGTCCTGCGCGTCATGATGGAGACCGCAGGCCACAACGGCCCCGTCCCCAGCAAGTACATCGGCTACGGCTCCATCCGCCCCGCCCAGGTCCTCCTGGAGGGCAAGGGCAACCCCGGGCCCCCCGATGTGAACCCGCTGCTCGCCGCGCGGGCGAGTGCGTCACCCACACCCGAGACTTCCCCCTCTCCTGAGAGCACGGGGGCAAGCGGCAACGGCCAGGCCCAGGAGCCCAAGGCTCCTGAGGCGGCCGCCGGGTCCGACGAGGGCGGCTTTCCGCTCTGGGCCATCGCCGCGAGTGCAGCCGCCGTCGTCGCCGTCATCGGCGCCGCCGTGGCGGTGAGCGTACGCAACAGGAGAGCGTAGCCAAACGCACGGAGATCCACCTGGCCGGAGACTGCCGGCCGGGTCAGGGATATCGAGAATGAGGAGCTCCATATGACCAGCCCCGCAGGTGGGTTCGGACTTGCCGACGATCCGGTAACCAAGGCGAAGATCAAGATCGCTCAGACCGGCGAGGCGGTGACCAAGCAGGCCCGCGAGCTGGCCAACATCATCGAGACGGTCAGCGCCGGATGGACCGGTGCGGGCGCCGGCGGCTTCAAGACCGCCCAGGTCGTGATCAACGAGGACCATGACGAGATCCGACGGCTGCTCCGGGTTCTCTACAACGCCGTTGCCGAGACCAAGAACCTCAGCAACGCCAATGACCAGGAAGTGGACGACGTGTTCAAGGCCGCCGCAGCCAAGTCCGGCCTGAACAACGTCTGAATCTCAAGGAGCAGAACATGTCCGGAATTGACCAGAGCGGTACCAAGGTTCGGTACGACAGCGTTCAGGAGATCGCGAACCGTATCCGCGTCGTATCGCAGAACATCATCAAGGACCTTGAGGAGATGGACAATGCCCTCAAGGTCGTCACCGGTACCTGGGACGGTGAGGCCCATCAGGGATACGTGGACCTCCAGAAGAAGTACAAGTTCAAGGCGGAGGACATGAGGGACCGCCTGGAGGTCGTCGCGAAGTTGGTGGAGCAGGGCAAGGACAGCTACCGCTCCACGGACATCAAGGCATCGCGGCTGTTCACCGAGGCCTTCTGACGATCGCCCGGACCCACGCGGAAGGGGCACGCTCTTCACAGAGCGTGCCCCTTCGGCATGTTTGGCGCTCGGGTCGACGGAACAACTGATCCCGGCGCCCCAGAGTCAGACCGAGCTAGGTCAATCGGTGGCACCAGGCTCCTTGGCCGGCGCCTCCGGCTCTTGCGACAGCCGCTCCGCCACGAATGTGCCCAGCCTCGGAACGGTGTAGACGACGCCCTCGTCCCGCAGGTGCGCGATCACCTTGCGGGCAGTGCCGCGCGCGATGCCGAACTCTCCCATGAGTTGATTCTCGGACGGCATCGGCTGGCGCGGCTGGTATGTGCCGTCGGTGATGCGTTTCCGCAGCTCCTCGGCGACCTGGACCCACCTGTAGCGGTCTGCAGCGAACTCCATGCATGGAACGTAAACGCACACGGATGAGTGAGCGCGTTCGGGTATCAACATGGTTAAGCATGTACAAGCATGATGTAGCCGCGCTACGGTTGTCAGACACAAGAAGAACCCCGGCGACGGAGGCAAGCCGTCCCGGGGCATGGCCGATCTGAATGGAGCAGACCGACATGCAGGACCTTATCCATGCCCTCAGCCTTTGGGCGAGGCTGGTGTTCTCACCACGGCCCGGTGGCCGACACCGTTGCCGGCCGATTCGGCGTGGGACGCCGTCGCGGACCCCGCTCCACCCCGTCGCCTCCGCAACCCCGTCCCGGCGTCCGCGCACGGTAACGCTTCCGGCGCCCCGCTCTCCGTACGGGCTCGACGTGCGGCTGGACGGAAGCGACACGGCTCTGGTCCGCCCGTACCTCGTCGCGGACGAGGAGCGGGCGCGGCAGTGGCGGCTCACACCGGCGTCCCCGGCAATCTTCGGCACCCGGGCGGCGGCTCGATGAGCGCGGAGGCTCAGCGTCCACGATCGAACGAGCCCGATTGCTTCCGTTGCGGTGACAGACACGGCCCGTGGCGGCCGACGGGCGAACGCTACCCGTCCGGCGAGTCAGTGCTCCTGTGCACCTGCTGCCCGGGCGTGACATCCGGATCCGAACTATCCGCAGCCGGCACCCGCACTCGCCGCGCGGTGCGGATGTGCGTGCGCTGCGAAAGGCTGACCGACGCCCCGGTCGTGGTCTCCGAGGTACACGCCGGTTCGGGGCCAGGGTTCAACGTCTACGCCTGTCCGGCGTGTGCCCTGTTGGTCCCGAAGCCGCCGGGTGCGTTCGACTTGCTGGCGTCAGGCTGGCACGAGCGGGCGGAAAGCGACGATCGTGAGGGAGGCGCGTGATGCATGCCGGACGCCCGTGATGCGGTGACGCGTGAGGCTGTAGCCCGACCGTAGACAGGGGGAGGGGTCCGCTCCAAGGAACGGACCCCTCCCCTTCACGAGCCGGGCCGACTCACTGCAGGTCGAACTCCCCGTCCTTGGCGCCCAGGACGAACGCACGCCACTCCGCCTCGGTGTAGCGCAGTACGGTCTCCGGTTCCAGTGACGACCGCATCGCGACGGCTCCACCCGGCAGGTACGCGACCTCCACGCGCTCCTCGTCCGGGCTCGTGCCGGGCGCGCCCTGCCACTCCACCCCGCTGATGTCGAGCGCGTACAGCTCGTCCTTCTCCTGCTGAGTCCCCATGGGTGGCCCTTCCCTCGGTGGTGCGGCAGTGCAGTGCCGTTTGGCGATACCGATTATTCCGTGAAGGTCAGCCGCACTTCAGCGTCTTGACGGTCTCCGTCATGTAGGTGCGCATGAATTTCTCGATCGTGGGCCGAAGATCGGGCTTGTTGGAGGAGGCGCGCGAGACGAACATTCTGAGGGTGAAGTTGTCCGCCTTCTCCGACTTGCACCGGGTGGTGGCTATCGCACCGTGGTTGGCAACCACGGAGTCCGAGAAGCCCAGATCAACGTGCGTCGCACCGTCGAGCGGCCCTCCGGCGACGTTCTTGGCCGCTGACTTCAACAGATCCCCTGCCGTGCCCGTGTGCCACGAGAAGGTGAAGTACAAGGCGGGCTTTCCGTCCACGGCGATGACACAGGGCGCATACCAGCCGGTGTCCCAGTCAACCCTGTTGTCTTCGGAGATCTCGCCTGGCTCGAGCAGTGGCTGGGTGAGGTCGGGGTCGATCTTGGTGCCGCAGATTGTGTCCGGGACCTCATCTGCCTCGTTGAAGGGCGAGCCGCTGCACGCGATGAGCGAGGCGAGCAGAACGGCACACATGAGGCCCAGCGCCCTGTGCTTCGCTTGGCTCATGACGGGGTGCTTGCGGTGAGGGGCTTCACCACGGGTTCCTTCGCCAACGGCTTGTTCTCGCAGCCGAGGGACTCCGTCGCCCTTCGCGTCATGAGATAGAGCAGGGTGATCTGCTCGTCCTGCGTACCGTGATCGTGCACCGGGCCGAGATTGACGGTGTACGACGCATCGGCGTGCAGGGAAACCTTCGCCGACTTTTCGCGCAGATCCCCGGGCATGACACAGGTGACGTCCAGCGTCGAGGTCACATCAGAGGAGGTCCCGAAGGCATTGCCGAAGTCGTAAGAGAAGGTCTCATCCTCCTGCGAGGGCCCGCTCGCGTCGACCCGGGGGACCCACTTGTACTCGATCCTTGTCCGGCCGATGTCCTTCTGGCCGTTGGGGAGGTACTGGCAGGCCATCACCGCGTACATCCTCGAACTATCGGGGAAAAGTCGGAGATTTTCATTCATCTTCTCCGCGAACCTGTACTCCCTATTGTTGATTTCGGTCGTGAAGTCGTCCGCCCGCATGATTTGCCGCAGCAGTTTCTCTTCGGTCGACTTCGCCGAGATGTCGCACAGGTAGTCGTCCGGACGTCCTCCTTGTGGCGCTTCGCTGGTGCAGGACGTCACTGTGAGGAGGGCGGCGATGGCCAAAAGTGGCCAGAGGCGTGTGCTTCGCATGGTCACACCAGGTACCCCTTGGCAGCGCCGATTCCAGCGTCGTGACCCTCGCCCGCGGCGTCCCTCGCCGAATTGAACGGACCCGTGCCCAGGTTCTCGCGCTTGTTCCATTCGTCAAACATACGGTTCATGCCATCCTTCCCGGACGAGTAGGTGTCGCTCGACTTGCGGACATGTACCTGGAGTCCAGGCCTCCCAGCATCTCGTGCGTGTCCGCCGTGTACGTGGCGAGGGGCTCCTGGATACGCGGTACCGAGCAAATCACCCTCCGGCGCAGCCGAGAGACTTGACGGTGGCGGTCATGTACGCACGCATGAACTTTTCGATCGCGGGACGCAGCTCAGGGCTCGTCGCTTGGGCTCGCGGGACAGTCAGACCGAGTGTGAAGTGGTCTCCACGCGGAGACTTGCAAAGCGTGGTGGCCATTGCACCTTCGTTGCCGACGACGGAGTCCTGGAAGCCCAGATCCACACGTGTTGGCTCGGTGAGGTGTGTGACGGAGCTGTCTGTAGCAATCTCTACGAGATCGCCCGGCGACCCGGAATGCCATGCGAACCGGAGTTGAAGAGCGCGCTCATCGTCGATCAGGATGATGCATGGCGCAGTTTGCGCCTCTTTTCGGTCGACTCGGTTGTATTCGTGGAACTTGCCCAGTGGCTCAAGCAGTGGTCCTGAAAGCTCGGTGTCGATCTTGGTGCCGCAGATGACATTCGGGATCTTGTCGTCGGACGATCCGCCGCATGCGACCACGGTCGCCAGCGACGCACAAGTCAGCGTGAGTGCGAGATATCTGTTCATGTTCACTAGGTAGGCTCCCCGGCAACCTCTTTGGCGCGGTCCTGGCCCCGCCCAGAGGCCTCTTCGATGACCTCTTTAAGTTGGAACGAGCCTTTGCTCTCGGCGTCGTGCACCTTGTCCCACTGCTCAGCCAGTGCCATCAGCTGGTGGTTGCGCTTCTCGGCAGCTTTGTAGGTCTTGTCCGCATGCTCGTCGTCGATCCGCTTCTGCTCGTCCTCCAGCCACTTCTCCGTCACATAGTCGAATCCGCCCTGCACCAAGTCACCGCCTACTGGCAGGTATCCGATGGCCTGGTCGAACATCCACTTCTCGTCCCAGGCCGCTACCTCGGGATCGCCGACCGCTTCGGTGCGTGCCTGCTCCAGGAATCCCACTGTGCGCCCTGCCCGGATCAGTGACTCCTGTGGGTCCTTCTGGCCGTCAGCATGAATATCGGTCACCATCGCGTGATTGATCCCCACATTGAGTGCTGCGTAGGAATCCTGGTCCTTGGAGACCTGCTTGATGACCTCGAACAGGTCGTTCTGCTCGAGCGGTGACGCCCCCATGTCAACGCTGCTTGCGGACTGGTGAACGGTGTCGCCGTGGTTGACGAGGATCTTCGCCATCGGGTCGCGCAGAGACTCGGGGAACTCGTCTTCGGCCCCGGCCATGTACTCGATCGAGTTCTTGAGGACCGCCACGTTGTCTGCGGAGTGCTTGGGGGGCTTTGCATACTCCTGAGACGGGTCCATCCCCGTCGCCCCCGCCACCAGCGCCGCCCCGAACCCCGCCCGCTCGTCCCCGTCGAGCGCCGGCGAGTAGTGCGTGGCGTTGCCGACCTCCTTGGCCTCCAGCACCACCTCCCAGTCGCGCTTCATGAGGTGTGCCATACGGTCGTCGTCCTTGAGGAACGACGCCGCCGCCGCGGGGTCATGGCTCATGACACCGAGCAGGCCGTCCATCGGGTCATTGGCGAACCAGCCGTCCTCCTTGCCGCTGTAGTCGCCCTTCATGACCCAGACGTCCGTGCCGTCCTTCTCGGCCTTGATGATGTCGTCGCCGATATCGTGCAGGAACTGCTTCGAATACCCGTCACCCTGCTGCATCAGCGTGACCAGCGACTGGTATCCCCGTGCCTTCTCCAGTCGCAGGTCCGTGAACGACGTGCTGTACCGCTCCATACCGGCCTTCTGCAGGTCGGAGCGGAACTTCTGGTAGAAGTCCGACTTCGGGTTCTGCGTGGCGGAAGCCAGCGAACTCGCCAGCCCCTTCTCCAACGCCGCGTAGTCGCCCTTGTTCTTCACGTCCTTGACGTGGATCAGGTCGTTCAGCTTGTTGGTGAACTCGATCGTTCCCTTGGCCCCGAGCCCGTTGAGAAGTGTCTGACTGAACGCGGCAGTGCCGGAGTTGTCCCGGAACGCGCGCTTGAGCTCCGCCATCTCCGCCGCGGAGACGTCCTTGCCGCTGGTGATCCGGGTCGCGATGTCCTCGGCGTTCTGAGCCTCGTACACCTCGATGTCGCCCTGGGCCCGGCCGTTGAAGCCAACGCCGAGCGTCGCGTCGTTCTTGTCGCCGTAGCCGTCGGTCACGGCGGCCTCGAGGGCGAGCTTGACGCCCTGGTCGGCGTCGTCCACCGCGCGGACGCAGTCGTCGATGCGCTTCTGCCATGACGCGACTGCCTTGTGGCAACTGTCTTGGTACTCGCGATCGTGGACGTAGGCCTGGTACTCGCCCTTGGTGAGCCGTTGCGTGTCGAAGCTGACATGGCCCTGTTCGGAGACCGACATTCCGGCCTTCACGGCTTCCGCACGCGCCGACTCGAGCCTCTTCTTGAGGTCAATGAACTGATCCCGGGCATCACGCAGGAGCGAGGCGATGGCCTTCGCCTGGATCTGGGCCGCGGAGTACTCGTATCGCGTTCCGGCGAAGTTCGTGTGGGCCGCGTCCGCGCTGACGCCGGACCAGTTGGGACCCGTCGTGATCTTCTGGACGGAGTCCCTGTAGAGGTCCTCCATCTTCTTGATCTCACCCGCCATGGCGTCCCATTTACCAGCCGTCGTGGTGAGCTGGCCGAAGTTCGTGTTCATGACCTCGTAGTACGTCAGCATCCGTTCCCCCGTCAGAGTCGTTCGGTGGCATGTCCAGGTCCTCCATCGCCATGAGCAAGGATCACACCCCGTCGAGCCCCGACCTCGGCTTCGCCAGCGGCGTGAACTGTGAATGGATACCGATATCGGTCCTCGCGAAGTAGCCGGAGGCCACGCGCAGGTTGTTCATCTCCGATTCGAGTCGCCCCATGAGGACCTTGACCTGCTGGTCCCACGTCTTCTGGACCTTCTTCAGTCCCGCCGCCGTATCCCAGCCGTCAAAAGCCTTGATGGCGTTGTTGGACTCCTCGTCCGCCCATGCTGTGGCGGTCCCCGTCCCCGGCTTGAGCTCGGTCTCGATCGTGTTCGCCGCGGCGTACTTCTCCGCCGGCGTCGACGCCAGGTCCTGCTTGCCGCCCGGCAGCCCCGCAGGACCGCTGCCCGTCCCGTTCAGCTGCATACTCGTCGCGTGCTCTGCCTGCCGGGCCGCAGACTCCGCCCGCGCCGATGTCCACTCCTGCTCGAAGCTCATGCTTCCTCCCCGTTCCGGTGTACCCACCGGGCCGGAACCCGGCGGCTTCCTGCACCCTCAACACGGCACTCGTCGAGTCCCTCACCACGTCCCTCACCGCGCGGCACTCGTCGAGTCCCTCACCACGACCCTCACCACGTCCCTCACCGCGCTCCTCACGCCTCCGGCAACCGCCCGATCTGCACCAGCGACGCCCCCCGCCTGCGCGAGGCGAAGTACCCACGCCCCGGCGGCATCGCGTGCGGACGTACGTTCCCGATCAGATCGCCCTCGGACGGGTCGCCCGACAGCACCACACCCTGCGCACCCAGCTCCTTGATGCGCTGCATGAACGCCTCGTACATGGAGCGCGAAGCCCCCGCCGAGTTGCGCGCGATGATGAAGCGGACGCCGGTGTCCCGGGCGAAAGGCAGATACTCGGCCAGCGGGCCGAGTGGGTTGCCGGCGCTCGTCGAGACCAGGTCGTAGTCGTCGACGATGATGAAGACCCGCGGCCCCGTCCACCAGCTGCGGTCGCGCAGCTGCTGGGGGGTGACGTTGTCCGGGGGCTGCCTGCGCGAGAACACGCCGGCCAGCGCCTCCATGTGCGTCTGCATCGAGCCGGCCATGGGCGCGTACTCGAGCAGATGGCTTTCCGGCAGTGATCCGAGCAGCGTCCGCCGGTAGTCGCCGACGACGATCTTCGCCTCGTCCGGGGAGTACCGCTCGGCGATCTGCTTGGCCATGAGACGCAGCAGATTCGTCTTGCCGGACTCGCTCTCACCGAAGATCAGGAAGAACGGGTCCGTCTCGAAGTCGACGAACACCGGCTCCAGGTTGGTCTCGTCGATACCGATCGCGATTCCGTGCTGCGGGAATTCGAAGCCCTTCGGCAGCTGATCCGCGCGGAGCATGCGCGGCAGCAGGCGGACGCCCGGCGCCGCGGGACCCGTCCAGCCGGCCTTCACCGCCTGCACGAACGCCTGCGTGCCCTCTGCGAGATCACCCGAGCTGCTCGATCCGTCGATCCGCGGCAACGCCCCCATGAAGTGCAGCTTCTCCGGTACCTGGCCACGTCCTGGCACACCCGTCGGCACGTTCGCCGCGACCTTGCGGTCGAACTCGGAGTCCATGACGTCACCGAGGCGCAGTTCCAGACGGCCCAGCATCTGGTCCTTCAGCGCCGCGCGCACCTCCATGTAGCGCGCGGCCGTGATGACGACATGGATGCCGTAGCCGAGGCCGCGCGCCGCGAGATCCGCGACGACCGGCTCCAGGCCCTCGTAGTCGTTCTTGAAGCCGCCCCAGCCGTCGATGACCAGGAACACATCGCCCCAGGCCTCGCTCGGCAGCTCGCCCGCGGCTCGCTTGCGCCGGTAGGTGGCCATGGAGTCGATCGAGTGCGCGCGGAAGAACTCCTCGCGCCGGTTCAGTACGCCCGCGACCTCGGCGACCGTACGCCGCACCCGCTCCGGGTCCAGCCGGGACGCGACTCCACCGACATGCGGCAGGTCCGCGAGCGAGGCCAGGCCGCCACCGCCGAAGTCCAGTGCGTAGAACTGCACTTCGTGCGGCGTGTGGGTCAGGGAGAACGACGAGATCATCGTCCGCATCAGCGTCGACTTGCCGGACTGCGGACCACCGACGACCATCATGTGGCCGGCGGCACCGGAGAAGTCCCGGTACAGCACCTCGCGCCGCTGCTCGAACGGCTTGTCGATCAGACCCAGCGGCACGACCAGCCCGCCGGGGCGCGTGTACTCGGTCGCCGTCAGCCCGCGGTCCGCGGTCTGCGCGAGCCCCGGCAGCAACTGGTCCAGCGACGGAGCCTGGTCCAGCGGCGGCAGCCACACCTGGTGGGCCGGCACGCCCTGCCCCTCCAGCCTGCGCACGATCACGTCGAGCACGGTGTCCGCGAGCGCGTCGTCCTCGCTGTCGCGGGACGCGGCGAGATATGCCGGGTCGGGCGCCGCGTACACGACCGGCACCGGCGCCGCCGTGAAGACAGCCGGCCGCCGCTCGATCGGCAGCTGGTCCGCCGACAGCCGCGGCCGGTCCGTACGGTACGTACCCGACACGTACGCCGCCTTGAAGCGGGTCATCTCGTCCGTGCCGAACTTCAGATAGCCCGAACCGGGTACCGACGGCAGGTGGTACGCGTCCGGCACGCCGATCGCCGTACGCGATTCCGCCGCCGAGAACGTCCGCAGACCGATCCGGTACGACAGGTACGTGTCCAGGCCGCGCAGCTTGCCCTCCTCCAGACGCTGCGAGGCGAGCAGCAGATGCACACCGAGCGACCGGCCGATGCGGCCGATCTGGATGAACATGTCGATGAAGTCGGGCTTGGCGGTGAGGAGTTCGGAGAACTCGTCGATGACGAGGACCAGTGAGGCCAGCGGCTCCAGCGGGGCACCGGCCGCGCGTGCCTTCTCGTAGTCGTGGATGTTGGCGTAGTTGCCCGCGGAGCGCAGCAGCTCCTGGCGGCGCTGCAGCTCACCGCGGATCGCGTCGCCCATGCGGTCGACCAGCGTCAGATCGTCGGACAGGTTGGTGATGACGGCGGCCACATGCGGCATCTGCGACATGCCGGCGAAGGTCGCGCCGCCCTTGAAGTCCGCGAGGACGAAGTTCAGCGTCTCGGACGAGTGCGTCACCGCGAGACCGAGCACCAGCGTGCGCAGCAGCTCCGACTTGCCGGAACCCGTCGCACCCACACACAGACCGTGCGGGCCCATGCCCTCCTGCGCGGCCTCCTTGAGGTCCAGCATCACCGGCTGGCCGTCCTCGCCGACACCGATCGGCACCCGCAGCCGCTCCGCGGTCGACCGCGGCCGCCAGGTGCGCGCCACGTCCACCGAGGCCGCGTCGCCCAGATTCAGCAGATCCGTGAAGTCCAGGTTGGCGAGCAGCGGCTCGTCGTCGTCGCCCCCGCCCATGCGCAGCGGCGCCAGCTGCCGCGCCAGCGCCTCGGCGGCCGGCAGCGAGATGCCGTCCGGCAGACCCTCGTACGCCACGCCGGCACCGGACTCCAGCCGCAACCGGCCGGGCCGTACGACCACCGAAAGGCCGCCACGCGGCTCGTCCAGCTCGCCCTGCACCACCTCGACGATGGTGACGCCCTGCAGTCCCTCGGCCGCCGCGAACAGCGAGTCCGGCGGCACCAGACCCCGAAGGGAATCACTGTCCAGCACCACCACGATGTGCGGCTGGTCCAGCACCGGCTGGCTGTCCCGGCCGAACCGCGGCCGCCCGTCCAGCCTGCTGCGCAGCAGCTCCTCCAGCTCGCCCAGGTCGTCGCCGAACAGCCGCTTCGTACCGGCCCCGTCGATCTGTCCCGGCACCTGCGTGTGGGGCAGCCACTTCGTCCAGTCCCAGCGCGCCACCGCACCCGGCGCGGCCACCACCGCGACCATCAGGTCCTCGGGGGAGTGCAGCGTCACCAGCTGCGACACCAGCGCCCGGGCCGCCGCATGCGCCGACTCCGGCTCCCCGGACACCGTCACGTGGTAGAACGCCCGCATCGACACGGCCATCGGCAGCCCGTCCAACGAGCCGTGCACCGCCAGGAACTGCTGCATCGCGCCCGCGCACAGCGGCTCCAGCTCATCCACCGGAGCCGTGTCCGGAGCGATCAGCGGCGTCGCCAGCTGCTGCGCGCCGAGCCCCACCCGTACCTGACCGAAGTCCTTGTCGCCGACCCGCCGTTCCCAGACCCGCGAACCCTCGGCGACCACCGACCACAGCTGCTCGGGCGAGGGGTGCAGATACAGCTGCGCGTCGCGCTGCCTGCGCGCCGTCCTGCGGACCGTACGCCGGGTCTGCGCAAGGTATTTGAGGTAGTCGCGCCGGACATCGGCAATTTGCCCCTGCGTACCCTTCCGGAACCGGACGAGCTGTGCGATGGCCATGGCGACCGTCGACACGAGCATCAGAATGCCCATGATCCGCATGAACGGATGGGCGTTCGGCATGAAGAAGAAGACCACCGAAGAACCCATGCCGAGCATCGGCAGGAGCTGCATCAGCATGGACTCCTGCTGGCCTCGAGGCAGTTCGGGCGGGGACTCGAGGGTCAGTTCCTCGGTGGGCACTTCCGGGGGAAGGGAGCGCGGCGGGCGTTTGACGACGATCTGGCTCACCGGAACATCAATCCCTTGATACGGATGAGTCGGAGGTCGGATTCCGCACCGGCGCCCCCGCTGACTGCCTCTGCTTCGCGGGCCTTCCCGCGCGGCGATGATCCTACTTGCAGGCGGCAGAACCATGTCCCGGTAGGGTTGCCGCGCATCGTGCGCAACCGCGAATCAGGGGGTCCCACACGTGAGTACGACCGCAGCGACCGGCTTCTGCCGCGTCACTGTCGTGGCACCGGACAGCCGTATCGACGTCGCCCTCCCCGAGGACATCGCCGTCGCCGACGTCTACCCGGAGATCCTCCGGCTCACCGGCCAGACGCAGTCCGCCGGCACCCCCACCGGCTACCACCTGGTCCGCCGTGACGGCACCGTCCTCGACGGCGCCAGGTCGCTCGCCGCCCAGCAGGTGCTCGACGGCGAGGTGCTCAGTCTGCGGCCGTTCGCCCAGTCGCTGCCGCCCGCGGTCTTCGACGACGTCTCCGACGCGGTCGCCTCCGCCGTCACCCGCGACCGTCATCTGTGGAGCCACGACCTGCTGCGCGGCGCCGGACTCGTCGGCGGGGTGCTGCTGCTCGTCCTCGTGGGTTTCGTGCTCTGGTTCGCCGACCCCGTCCGGCACGACATGCACGGCCTGCCCGGCATCGTCGCGGGCGCGGCCGGTCTCCTGCTGACCGCGTTCGCCGGCGTACGGGCCCGGGTGTACAGCGACCGGGCCACCGCGGTCACCCTCGGCCTCGGCGCCCTTCCGCTGCTGCTGATCGCCGGCTCCGGGATCATCGGCCAGGAGCCCGGTCACGGGCCCGGCCGGCTCCAGTTCCTGCTCGGCTGTGTGACCGTGCTGGTCGCCTCGGTCGCCCTGGTCGCGCTCACCCCGAGCGGGGACGCCCCGTTCGTCGCCGCCACCTTCGTGGCCACCGTCGGCACCCTCGCGACCTTCGTCATGATCCTCACCGAGGCTTCCGCCACGATGACCGCCGCGGTCTGCGCCCCCACGGCCATCGGCCTGGTCGCCTTCCTGCCCGGCCTCTCGGCGCGCTTCGCCCGGCTCCCCATCGGCTACGCCTCCCCGCACAGCGCCACCGACGACGACTTCCACACGGACCCCAACGTGACCCCCCAGGCCCAGCCCGTCGACGCCGAGCGCATCGCCGCCCAGGCCCGCCGGGGCCACGAGATGCTGCTCGGCCTGGTCGGCGGCTGCGCCGCGGTTGTCGTCGGCTCCGCCGCCGTCCTGGGTTTCGCAGGCAACGTCTGGGGCCAGATCCTCACGCTCGCCGCAGGCCTCGCGATGCTGCTGCGCGCCCGGCTCTTCCGGTACACCTCGCAGGTCGCCTGCGTCCTGGTCGCCGGCCTCGCCTCGATCGCCCTGCTGGTCCTCGGCCTCTCCCTGAAGCCGCCGTCCGACCTGGTCAGGGACCTGCTGGTGTACGGGGACCGGGGCGGCCTGGACATCCGTACGATCTGGCTGACCGCCGCCGTCGCCTCCGGAGCGGCCCTGATCACCGCGATCGGCCTGATCATCCCGAGGAAGGGCCTCTCGCCCTTCTGGGGACGGCTGCTCGACCTCACCGAGGGGCTCGTGCTGCTCTCGTTGGTCCCGCTCTGCCTGGCCGTGCTGGACGTCTTCGACCGGGCCCGGTCCCTGACCAGCTAGAGCCTGTCCGGCCGGGGCGAGCGCGGGGCGGACCGGCTCAGGACCAGCTAAGGACCAGCTCAGGACTGGCCCAGGAGCAGCCCAGGACCGGGGCCGGTCCTGGGCCGGGCGGCGGGACTGGTACGCTGTGTGACGGCCGTTTGTGTACGCGTACCCCGGAACGTCGAAATTCTGGAGTGCAGCGCCCATCGCGCCTTCGCCTCCGAGTCACGGAAGCTCCCCTGAGACCAAGACCAGGGGCACTCGTGGGCGCATCGAATCACCAGAGGAGTACCGAGTGTCTCTCGACGCCGCTACGAAGAAGCAGATCATGGCCGAGTTCGGCACCAAGGAGGGCGACACCGGCTCCCCCGAGGTCCAGGTTGCGATGCTCTCCCGCCGCATCTCGGACCTGACCGAGCACCTCAAGACCCACAAGCACGACCACCACTCCCGCCGTGGTCTGCTGATCCTGGTCGGCCAGCGCCGCCGTCTGCTGCAGTACCTGGCCAAGAAGGACATCCAGCGCTTCCGTACGCTGGTCGACCGCCTCGGCATCCGCCGCGGTGCGGCCGGCGGTGCCAAGTAAGACGCCGTGAAGGGAGCGGTTCCCACTCTTAGGGGGCCGCTCCCTTTGCTGTACATGCGGTCTTGCGGCAAACCTCAGTAATCTGGTCGCACAACGCAATGTCGCAGTATCTGAAGTACGCAGTACCCGTAGTACCGCGGTACCCCTGAAGTACACCGCGGTACCCCTGAAGTACGCAGTACCCGAAAACGCAATACCGAACGAGGAGGAGCGCCCCTCCGCCGCCGGTCCTCGGTAGTGGCCCCCGGAACCCATCACCCGGGTGCTTCGATCGAAGACCGGCCCGCACACAAGGCGCGCTTCTCCGCCACCGTCTCCCCGCCACACGGGCCGGGAGACGCAGACGAGGAGATATCGCTAGTGGAGAACGAGACCCACTACGCCGAGGCCGTCATCGACAACGGCTCCTTCGGCACCCGTACCATCCGCTTCGAGACGGGCCGCCTGGCCAAGCAGGCCGCCGGTTCCGCCGTGGCGTACCTGGACGACGACACCATGGTGCTGTCGGCCACCACCGCGTCCAAGAACCCCAAGGACCAGCTGGACTTCTTCCCTCTGACGGTCGACGTCGAGGAGCGGATGTACGCCGCGGGCAAGATCCCCGGTTCCTTCTTCCGCCGTGAGGGCCGCCCGTCCGAGGACGCGGTCCTCACCTGTCGCCTGATCGACCGCCCGCTGCGCCCGTCCTTCAAGAAGGGCCTGCGCAACGAGATCCAGATCGTCGAGACGATCATGGCGCTCAACCCCGACCACCTGTACGACGTGGTCGCGATCAACGCCGCCTCCTGCTCCACGCAGCTGGCCGGCCTGCCCTTCTCCGGCCCGATCGGCGGCACCCGTGTCGCGCTGATCAACGGCCAGTGGGTGGCCTTCCCGACCCACACCGAGCTCGAGGACGCCGTCTTCGACATGGTGGTCGCGGGCCGCGTCCTGGAGGACGGCGACGTCGCGATCATGATGGTCGAGGCCGAGGCCACCGAGAAGACCATCGAGCTGGTCAAGGGCGGCGCCGAGGCTCCGACCGAGGAGGTCGTCGCCGCCGGTCTCGAGGCCGCGAAGCCCTTCATCAAGGTCCTCTGCAAGGCCCAGGCCGACCTCGCCGCGAAGGCTGCCAAGCCGACCGGCGAGTTCCCGGTCTTCCTCGAGTACCAGGACGACGTCCTGGAGGCGCTCACCGCCGCGGTCAAGGGCGAGCTCTCGCAGGCGCTGACCATCGCGGGCAAGCAGGACCGCGAGGCCGAGCTGGACCGCGTCAAGGGTCTGGCCGCCGAGAAGCTGCTCCCGCAGTTCGAGGGTCGCGAGAAGGAGATCTCCGCCGCGTACCGCTCGCTGACCAAGTCCCTGGTCCGTGAGCGCGTCATCAAGGAGAAGAAGCGCATCGACGGCCGTGGCGTCACGGACATCCGTACGCTCGCCGCCGAGGTCGAGGCCATCCCGCGCGTGCACGGCTCGGCCCTGTTCGAGCGTGGCGAGACCCAGATCCTGGGCGTCACCACCCTCAACATGCTCCGTATGGAGCAGCAGCTGGACACCCTTTCCCCGGTGACCCGCAAGCGCTACATGCACAACTACAACTTCCCGCCGTACTCCGTCGGTGAGACCGGTCGCGTCGGTTCGCCGAAGCGCCGCGAGATCGGCCACGGCGCCCTCGCCGAGCGCGCCATCGTGCCGGTGCTGCCGACGCGCGAGGAGTTCCCGTACGCGATCCGTCAGGTGTCCGAGGCCCTCGGCTCCAACGGCTCGACGTCCATGGGCTCGGTCTGCGCCTCCACCATGTCGCTGCTGAACGCCGGTGTGCCGCTGAAGGCCCCCGTCGCCGGTATCGCCATGGGTCTGATCTCCCAGGAGATCGACGGCCAGACGCACTACGTCGCCCTCACCGACATCCTCGGTGCGGAGGACGCCTTCGGCGACATGGACTTCAAGGTCGCCGGTACCAAGGAGTTCGTCACCGCCCTCCAGCTCGACACCAAGCTGGACGGCATCCCGGCCTCCGTCCTGGCCGCGGCCCTCAAGCAGGCCCGCGACGCCCGCCTCCACATCCTCGACGTGATGATGGAAGCGATCGACACCCCGGACGAGATGTCCCCGAACGCCCCGCGGATCATCACCGTCAAGATCCCCGTGGACAAGATCGGTGAGGTCATCGGCCCCAAGGGCAAGATGATCAACCAGATCCAGGAGGACACCGGCGCCGAGATCACGATCGAGGACGACGGCACCATCTACATCGGTGCCTCCGAGGGCCCGGCCGCCGAGGCCGCCCGCGCCACGATCAACTCGATCGCCAACCCGACCATGCCGGAGGTCGGCGAGCGCTACCTGGGTACGGTCGTGAAGACCACAACCTTCGGTGCCTTCGTCTCCCTGATGCCCGGCAAGGACGGCCTGCTGCACATCTCGCAGATCCGCAAGCTCGCCGGTGGCAAGCGCGTGGAGAACGTCGAGGACGTGCTCGCGGTCGGCTCCAAGGTGCAGGTCGAGATCGCCGAGATCGACCAGCGCGGCAAGCTCTCCCTCATCCCCGTGATCGCGGACGAGGACGCTGCCGGCGACGACGCCGAGAAGAAGGACGACACCGACAAGTGACGTCCCGTAGTTCCAGGACGAC